>NZ_BJXX01000149.1 GCF_007991215.1 Aneurinibacillus danicus | reverse complement strand
TTATAAAACCACCATGGCATCTCAGCCGCAACCCTGACATGAAAATCATGGGAAGGACGGTTGACTTTTGCGGTACGAGGGAAAATACATTAAAAAATACCCGGACGTTCCAATGGAACAGCCGGGTGGTTTTTACTTAAATTTCTTCCAGTCCAGGTTACTTTCGGCAAGCAACTCCTCGAACGATTTATTTTTCTCTTTCACTTTCTGTTCCGCGATTCTTTTCTCTCGCTCTTCCGCTTTGCGCTTCTCTTCCGCTTCCCGCATCGTACGGGAAGCTTCTTTCAGCTTCTCCAATGCATCTTTATCAATGCGATCACGCAGCGAGACTCCCTGGTCGTTCGCCTGTGCTCCGGATGGGGCCGGTTTCCGTTCTCTTTTCTGTTTCGCCATCTCGCTCTCCCCTTCTTGAAGAATATGGTTTTTTTATCATACCATCAAAAGGGGCGATTGAAAACATTTCATCAACCGCCCCGCTCTTTCTTATCTTCTGTAATTGTTCGCCATGGCGATAAACGTCTGCTCATCTTCGGTCAATCCACAGGCGCCGCACTGGATTCGGCGTGCGCTTCCTTTATACGGCATATGAAACGCATCCAGTGTTTCCTGCTCGTACTCCTGTACCACTTCCCCGTTGTGCGGGTCCATTTTTACATAGCGGGGAACCTGGTCGATAATTGCAAACCGGGTTCGGTTGCTTTTGCAGGCAGGACATAAATACGGTGTTGGCATGATGCTTTCATCTCCTTGTATGAAGTATTATCTTCGCAGTTTTTCCTTCAACAACCCAACCGCATAGGCCAACCCTCTAGCACGGCCGATTTCTTTATATACTTCTTTGCTTTCGGGCCGGTTACTGGCATTTAGTGCGGCCTGGATTTGCTCCTGCTGAATATCGGCGATCAACTTCTCGATCTCCTCCCGCCCCATCATGTTCTTCTATCCTTCCCTTCTTCTTTTTTTTAGCTTGCGACGAACGAGGATTTTTATGCACAGCTTTCCTGTAATTAGAAAAAGGTTCTAGCGGATGTATCTTTCCCATATGAATGAAGAAAAGTGGGCGAACATTCGCTAGATTGATAGGGAGAAAGGAGATCAAATGAACAAGCTTCTACGCGTCATCTGTTTCTTGTTGGGATTGGTGCTGGTGATATGGTTTGGACCCGCAAAAGACGGGGACACCATAGCAAAGGCAGCAAGTGTAAAGGAAACAAGAATCCTTACATATACTTCGTCTGCCCTTACGAAAGCACTGCCGAAAAGCAGTGCCAGACGTTCACCGCTTGCTGCGGCCGTACATAGTGAAAATCTGGACGAGCGGGGGGTGTTTACGGGCAAGAATCCACCTGTCCACTACCTGAAAAAGTTCCGCGGTAATATTTCCGCATACACAAACGGTCTTTCAGAGACGGGGAAATCCTCGCGTCACCCCCTTTACGGGATTACGGCCAGCGGCCACCGGACAAAAGTTGGTTACACGGTGGCCGCCGGGCGGCATATCCCGTTCGGTACGGTTCTTTATATTGAAGGGGTTGGCTATCGAACCGTTCATGATCGGGGCGGTGCAATCAAAGGAAACAAGATTGATGTCTTTGTATCGAGCACGAAGCAGGCAAGACAATTCGGGAGGCAGTCACTCGATGTCTATGTTGTCAAGTGGGGCGATGGCAAGCGAAAACGACGATAAAAAAACGGGCACAGAAATGTTCTGTACCCGCAAAAACAGTGACAACATATTCAGCAAAAATACTTTCCTAACTTAGGAACACTTAAAATATTACCTGATATTTTTGTTGATTCAATGAGTAAATTTTTACTGAAATGTTATCGTTTCTTTATAAAACGAAGTGTACCATTTATTGTATGAAAACCTTACAAATATAGGGTTTTTGCGCCATCGAAGAAATACAAAATCTTCCTGAGAACCGGCTGTCCGGTAATTTCTTCGACAGCACGGGCATAGCTTGCCAACTGCTCCTTATATCGTGCTTTAAGCAGTGCCTCCGTGAGGTCAGTCGTGCTGTCCGTCTTGTAGTCAAGCAATTCCCATCCGTCTTCTAGCTCGATTAAACAGTCGATGACACCTTGCAGAAGCACGGTTTCTTCCTGTGGAACCACTTTCTTGTGCTCTGCCCAATCCGGATAGACTTCACGGGCCGGAAGCGATAAATTGAACGGTATCTCACGGTAGATTCGAATGCCGTCCCTGACCCTATGGCCGGCTTCGCTATGGAAAAATTGCTCAAGCTGCGCCGTATCAACCGCTTCTGCTTCCATTGGTGTCAGCAGCTCCCGCTCTACCATTCGGTTGACTTCTTCCCGAATCTCTTCCGCCGTAAGCGTTCTGTCAAGCGGAAGCTGCTGCATGACCGTATGCATTGCAACGCCACGTTCTGCCGCATTTAGCTTCTTTTCGGACAAAAATTGTGGGCGTTCTGCTGCTTCGCTGCGGAACAAATCGGGTAAATACAACGGTCCGCCCAGCTCTTCTGCCTGGATCGCCGCCTGTCTCCGTCGTTTCAGCTCGGATACGGACATTTTTGATAAATGCTCAGTCGCAGGTTTGTACGCATAACTCCAGGAAAGCTGGCACTCGACCGTTTCCTGATACGGACCTGCAACGGGAACAGGTCGGCCTTCGGCAACCGCCCGTTCCATCTCACGCTGCGTTTGCTTCTCTTCCTCAAGCGTAATCAAAAGCGAAGAGGAAGAAAAACATGATACCGACCAGCGGGACTCATGATTACGAACAAATGCGGGGGCACGCTCCGCTTCACCAATCCATGCATACAGCGATTCGGCGTGCCTATGGCGCAGTAGTGCCGGGCCGATCCAATCTAAATACGTCCGTCCCTTTACCAGTTCGTAATCCGGCAACGTCCACGCGGGCGTGGACGCATGCTGGGCCCACTTCTCAACGGAGGCGGCCAGATTCTTCACCGTGCCAACCAGGAACAGTTTCTCGCGTGCCCGGGTCAGCGCCACGTACAGCACCCGCATCTCCTCTGCCAGTTGCTCCAAACGCATACGCCGCTTCATAGCCGTGTGCGCCAGCGTAGGGAAGCTGACACGCTGTTCCAGGTCGACGTATTTCGGGCCGAATCCAAGCTCTTTGTGTAACAGGAAGTTCCCGTTCAAATCCTGGAAATTATGCTGCTTGGAAAGTCCGGCGACGAACACGACCGGAAATTCCAACCCTTTGCTTTTGTGAATGGTCATGATGCGCACGACGTCTTCCTGCTCTCCTAGGGCGCGCGCCGTCCCCAGGTCCCCGCCCTGTGCCTGCATTTTTTCGATAAACCGCAGAAAACGGAACAGGCCGCGGAACGATGTGGCTTCGTACTGACAGGCGCGGTCGTACAAAGCGCGCAGATTGGCCTGACGTTGCTTGCCGCCCGGTAACCCGCCCGCAAAATCATAATAGCCCGTCTCGCGGTAAATCTTCCAGATCAGTGTGGACAGCGCCCCCTGGCGTGCCTCAGTGCGCCACTTTTGCAGTTGACCATGAAACTCATTTAGCCTTTTCCAGAATGGGGAACTCGTCTCATCATTCTGCTCCAGATAGGCAAGCATTGCTTCATAATATGTTTTGTCTTTTAGTGCCAGCCGGATTTGCGCCATCTCTTCCGCATTGAGCTGAACCAACGGTGAGCGCAATACGGCGGCGAGCGGAATATCCTGGAACGGATTGTCGATGACATGGAGAAGCGACGTCATCACTTCAATTTCCGTTGCGGCAAAATAGCCGTCGGACAGCTCGGCGTACGAGGGAATGCCATGCCATTTGAGTTCCTCGGCCATAACCGGTGCCCATTGACTTGCCGAGCGAAGCAGGATGACAATATCACGATACTGTACCGGCCGCATGGTTTTGCTTGCTTTGTCGTATACGAGATACGGTGGAACACCGGCTGCGCCGACCAACTCTTTGATTTTGCCGGCGATAAGCCGTGCCTCCAGCCGGGCCGCTTCCAGCTCAGACGCATCCATTGATGCCTCACTCCCTGCCAGTGCGTCTGCATCCGTATCCTTTTCATCTGTATCTCCGCTGTTGTAAGCCGATTCTTCTTCTGTCGCTCCCGCCTTTTCTTCGCTGCGATCGATAAGCAACACTTCGATGCAAGAATCGACCCCTTCTTCTTCCGGATAGTCCAGCGCACCGAGCACCAGTTGTGCAGCATCATCGTACTCAATTTCTCCGGCGGTTTCAGTCATAATCTGCTTGAAAATAAAGTTCGTACCATCAATCACCTCACGGCGGCTGCGGAAGTTTTTCGCCAGATCAATCCGTTTACCGCCGCCCTTTCCGTCAGTCGTAAAGGTTTTATACTTGTGTAGAAACAGTCCCGGTTCGGCCAGACGGAAGCGGTAAATACTTTGCTTTACGTCTCCAACCATGAACAGATTGCCATTCGCCTCGCCGTCTTTTGTCACGAGGCTGACGATCGTTTCCTGAACTTCATTCGTATCCTGGTACTCGTCGACCAGGACTTCGCCGAACTGTGTTCGGTATTCCAGTGCAGCGGCCGAAGGAAGCAGCCGATCCGGCGTGGCATCTTCATGAAGCAGAATGCGCAAGCAGTAATGCTCCAAATCGGAGAAATCGACCAGGCCTTTTTCCTGCTTAAGCACGCTATACCGCTCACCGAAGCGGCGCACCAGCTCAATCAGCTTGTCAATCAGCGGCGCCATCTCGCGGGTAAATTCAAAATAAGCCCGGGGCGGAACCGCAAACATTTCTTCCTTCAGCGTTTCCACCACTTTTTTTACACGCTCGCGCAGTTGCTTTGCTCTGGTTGCAAGCACTTCGTCAGTTTCATTCTTCTTGCACGGCTTTAATTTGCCGAACTTCGCGTTTTGGAACGTTTCATATAATGCATCCCATGTTCCGTCACATTGCGTAAGCAGCGTTTCGATAAGCGCGGTATCCTCTTGAAAGTTAGTGAGATAGGGCGTCGGTCCGCCGTTCATCTGTGCAACTTCCGCCCCACGGCGCAGCAGTTCAAGCGCCCCGTTCAACTCCAGCCGCACATCGTTTTTCAGATGCGTAAACCATGGCAGTTCATAAAACGCTTCAAGATTTTCCACCTTATACATCCGTGCCATCTCATCCAGCCAGTGTTCCGGCCACGGATGACTGCGGGCGAAGTCATACAGCTTCAGCACCAGATATTGAAGCGCCTCGTCCCCCCTGTCATCCGTATAGCTATCCACAAGACGGAAAAATAACGGATTATTCCCGTCTTTTTCATATTCTTCTTCAAACAGCCGATCGATCGCTTCCTGGCGCAACATCTGCGCTTCCATACCGTCAGCAATCCGAAAGGACGGATCAATACCGATCAGATAATAATAGCGCTGCAGCACTTCCATACAGAACGAGTGCAGCGTCGTAATTGAAGCCCGGTTCAGAAGTGTCAACTGGCGCCGCAGGTACGAGGAGGGCTGGGCGGCGGCTGCTTTCTCCAGCGCGGCGCCAATTCGATGCCGCATCTCGGCGGCCGCTGCATTCGTAAACGTCACCACCAGCAGGTTATCCACACTAAGCGGATGGTGCTCATCGGTAATCCGCCGGATAATGCGTTCGACGAGCACGGCTGTTTTTCCCGAGCCGGCCGCCGCGGCAACCAACACATTCGAACCGCGTGAGGCAATCGCGTCCCATTGTTCGTCCGTCCATGTGCTATCCACCGGTTTTTCCAGCGTCCTCATCCCCTCTCCCCCTTTCCTTTCTCTGCAATTGTCCGCCACATCGCCTCTTTTTCTTCCTGACGCAGCACCCGGAATTCGCCCGGCTCTATCATCTGGTCGAACTGGCAGACCGATTTATAGGAGCAGAATGCGCAGGCTGTCCGCTTCTTATGGCGGTACGGATGGATAGAGACATCGCCTTCCGTAATGCGCACCCCGATTTCTTTAATGACGCTGCGCGTATAGCTGCGCAGCTGATCAAGCCGCTCAGCGGAGATGACTTTAGATGTGCTGTAGAATCCCCCGTCTTTTTTCAGGGCAACAGGTAGAATATCCGAATATCCCGTGCCAAGCTCCGTATCCATCAACCGGATAATCTCTTCATCTTCCACCAGCAGCCCTTTCATCTTAAACCGTTTGCGGATTTCGCTCTCGATTTTCTCCCCGGATAAAGGTATCAATGAACGCAATAGTGGATTGTGTACATGAAAATACAGAATGCCGGCCGGCAACGCCGCCTGTCCGAAGTACGCTTCCGCCTGGGAAATCAGCACATCAAGGTATGTCAACATCTGCAGAGACAGGCCGAAGTATACATCTTCAATCGCCAGATCTTTGGCGCTGGATTTGTAGTCAATAATGCGCAGCAGAAGGCCCTGCTTCCCTTCCACGCCGTCAACCCGGTCAATGCGTCCGATAAGCTCCATCGTGCATTGGTTTGGCAGCTCGAATATAAGCGGCGGAAGGTCGGCGCCGGGACCGAATGCAAGCTCAAGCGCCCGCGGCGTAAACCGGCTTCGTCGCGCATGCTCGCCCAGCATAACGGCGGCGCGTCCGACCACGTTCTTCAATTTATATGTTAAATAATGATTGCGTTTGGAGCTGAGAAGAATCTCTTTTTGCAGGAGCGGCGTCAGCGCATCGACCTGTTCGGCGGCGAGCCTGCGCATCTGTTCCGCCTCCAGGGCGCCCCATTCCATCTGATGCTTCTCCATATGCTCGCCTATCATTTTCAGCGCGGCATGGAACAGTTGCCCGATATCGGGCGCTTCCAGCCGGTACATCTCTCGTTCGCGTAGCTTTAGTCCGTGTGAAGCAAAGTGAGAGAACGGACACGCTTGAAATCGCTCCATACGTGAAACGCTCGCCCTGATTTTGGAACCATAAAGCTCCCGGCTCGTTTCTTCCCTTAACGATTTCTCTTCATTTCGATAGAAAAGGCTGCGGGTAATGCGCGCCTGCTGATCCGGAAATTCACGCGTAAGCCAGTTGTACGCATCCCACCAGATCGAAGCAATGCCATATCCTTTCCGCCACTGCTGAAGCTGCACGCTTACGTATGAAAGCGCGCGCGACGGATTGGCCAGAAAGGCAAGCTGCTCTTCTTCGGCAGCTACTTCGCCTGCTTCGATTGTGATGAATTCTTCCTTTACTTTTGGAAACATGTCCTTCATGCGTTTCATAACCCCCGACGGCAGCAGGCCTTTCCCTTCTTCATCCGCGAGCGCATAGCTAAGAAACAGCCGTTCAGAAGCGGATGTGAGTGCCCGATACAGCATAAGCTCTTCTTCCATCAATCTGCGCCGGCTTCCCGGTCCAAGCGCCATGCCGTTTGCCAGAAGCGTCTCCCGCTCCTCTTCCGACAGCATGCCGTCTTCTTTGGGCCGCGCCGGAATGACGCCGTCGTTGATGCCGAGAATAAAGGCGCACTTTACGCCTGCGAATCGGGTACGATCCAGGCTGCCGACCAGCACCTGATCGAGCGCCGGCGGTACAAGCGCAAATGTCAGGCTCTCCATTCCCGCCTCGAGGATAGACGCAAATGTATTCAGATCCATTGGCTCGTCGCCCATCACTTCCACGATTTGATCGAGCATATTGATGACCGCCTGCCATACTTGTCCGTGCTCGCGGGCCTGTTCTAAGCGGGAGTCGTCTTTTGCCTCTTCGCTCCACCTCTCCAATTGCTGTGGCACATTCAACTTCATAAGAAACAGGTACAGGGCTTCGCAAAGGCCGCGTGCCTGCTTTGCTTTCTTCAGCGATTGCTCCAGCCCGAGAAGAGGGGCGACGATTCTTTGACGCAGCTCATTGATTTCTTTCTCCAGCATAAGCTCATCGTCGCTCTGCCGCATGGCGGCGGCCGTCTCTACGGAATTCTCATCCAGTCCGCGGTAAGTCCGGTATTTCCATTCCCGCTTCATGTCGGTCCAGCGGTACCCTTCCATACCGTGCGCAAGTACATAGTTCTCCAATCTATCAATTCGATGCCGCATAGCCTCCGCTGTCTCATCCGCCTCCCGCGCAAGCAGCAGCTCCGTTTTCACACAGCGAAAAATCGCTTCGTACCGCCAATTATAGCGAATGACCTCCAGCGCCGAACGGATAAACTCGGTCAACGGGTGGTACAGCATCGGCCGCTTCTCATCAAGAAATGCGGGAATTCCGTAATCTTCGAAAACGGTCGTAAATAGGTGTTCGTACTCTTTTATATTCCGTACGAGAACCGCTATATCGCGAAAGCGGTATCCTTGATCCCGTACAAGGGACAGAATGCGCTGGGCCGTCCCTTCCACTTCGGCGCGCCGGTGGGCGGCCGCCGCCATGCGAACAGTCTGTGTCTCGTGCTGATATTGCCGGATAGGGCGATTGCCGTAATGCGCTTCCAGATGGGCCAGTGCCGGATTATGTGCAAAACGGGCCACAGGACGGTCTTCGGAAGAAAGCTGTATCGGTGTTTCCACACGCACGCCGCTTGTCTCTGCTAACTCTGTCAAGGTTCGGTATGTAACTTGAGCTGTGTAAAATAAATCCAGCTCGTCTACTTCTTCCTCCCTCTCATACGGCCGGTCCATCGTCAGCGTTACTGTCATATCGCCCGCATTCTCCCACAAAGCGCGCAGGACCGCCAGCTCCTGGGGTACGAAATGGTCAAACCCGTCCACCCAGATTTCCGCTCCGCGAATATAGCGGGATCTACCCAGCCGTTCCGCAAGCAGCGGCAAATAATGTTCAGCATCCAGATAACGGTCCGTTAGATAACGTTCTAACTCATCGTAGATTACATGCATATCATGCAGCTTATCAGATAGAAAACCGCTTGTCTCCCCATCGCTTTTCCGGATCAGCGCCTCTCTCTGCCGCAGCAACTCTTCCGCCGTCATCCCGTGGCGGACCAGTTCCCCGTACATCTCTTCGAGCTGTTCGGTAAAACCGGTCCTTGACATGGCACGGCCGAACACGCGCAACTCGCTGCCGCGCTTCTCCAGAATACGACGGAGCACCATTTGAATGCCGGTGCTGTCAATATGTACACGGGCAAGTCCTCCTGTCTCCTGCAGTATCTTCCATGCCAGGCGGCGAAAACTGAATACCTGGGCGCGCATTGTACCCGGAAGACCGGACTGGGCCGCTAATTTATACTCTGCCTGGAAGCTCATCTGCTGTGGAACAAGGTAGATCAGCGGACTTCCCATCGGTTTTTGCCGCAGACGATCGCAAATTTCACGGATGCATAATGCGCTCTTTCCGCTTCCGGCCCGGCCGAGAACTATACGAAGGGCCATGTTTCTCCAACCCCCTTTTCCATTATTTCTCTCTATTGTATATCAGATCATTCGTTCGCATAAACTACAATTTTTTATCTGTCTCCGCCAGTACTTCTCCTATTTTCCGTTCGTGTATAACGAGATCAGCCATCGAATCAAGCGGTGTTGGCTCCATGTTTACAATGACAAGCTTCGCTCCGTTTCGTTTGGCCAGCTGCGGAAAATAGTTTGCCGGGGAAACCTGAAGCGATGAGCCCAGCACGATAAACAAATCGGCTTTTATTGCTTCCCTCTCTGCCATGTCCAGCGCTTCTTCCGGCAGAGCCTCACCGAACAGCACCACACAGGGCCTTAAGAATCCTCCGCATGCGCATATTTCTCCTCCGGTTTCTAGGTATTTTTTGCCCGGATACTCTCGCCCGCAATCCAGGCAGCGCAGCAGGTTAATCGTGCCATGCAACTCGGCCACATTCTTGCTGCCCGCCTGCTGGTGGAAACGATCCACATTTTGCGTGATGATAGACTGGATGCGTTCTTCCTTCTCCCATCTGGCCAGAATTTCGTGTCCGGCGTGCGGACGATAGCGTGTCAGCATGTCAATTCGTCCACGATAGAAATCGGTAAACTCCTCCCGGTTATGCATCAGGGCAAATGTACTGGCCAGTTTGGTCGGGTCTTTATGGCGCCAGATTCCCTGTTGGGAACGGAAATCAGGGATTCCGCTTTCTGTTGACATTCCTGCTCCGGAAAAAACGACGGCGTATTTTGACTCTTTCAACCAATTTTCCAGCATTTCTCCATCGTCTCCTTTTCTTACTCCGAACTACGATAAGCATACAAAAAGCCTTGCTCAAGGTCGAGAAGGCTTCCTGCTTTATCTTTCTCGTTGTCACACATGTCTGCAGCAAGGCTTTGAGTGGTTTTGAAATATTTTTCAAAATAAGCACCTCGCCTCCTTGCAGTGTCCCTTCTATTATAATATGAATCCACATGAATTTACAGTTATTGAAACGATTAAGCTTATAGCGAGAATTCAGTTGATTTAACGATATTTACCTGATATTCCTTATTAAACTTGCTAAATGTTTCCTCTGTTGCTGATTCGAATCCTGGTATTGAACTCATGCAATCTTCTAATAGGTATAATCTTGAAGTAACATCCTTTTCGTCTGCGTAATATTCGAGAATTTGCCGAACTGATTCCAGGACACAATGGGACTTGGCTTCTCCTGCTATAATAATCTTGTCATATGATTTTATCATTTCTAAAAATTCAACATTACAATAATCTGTTCTATCATATTCCGGTTTAATAATCCCGTACATTTCACTTAAAGGGTCTTTACCTTTTACTATTTTTTCTATTGTTGATTTTCTGACAAACGAGTGGAAATGAACAATATTTGAAAATTGACCTTCTAAGGCAGCTCCCATCGTTCCTTCAATGCAATGATACGGCCATATACACAATTGCTTTTTACTTAGCTTTTCAAGATTTTGGACATATTCTAGACTCTCTTCTTGTTTCTCAACCGCAACCCATTTTCCCATCTTAACATCTCTAGCAGTTATAATTGTAAATGGATTTGGGTGATTACCATTTTCATCGACCCACCAACTAGGATGAAAAATTTGATGTATTTGATGAGTGTCGAGAGAAACTGCGATGGTTGTGATCTTTTCTAAATTGTTATAAATAAACTTTGTTACATTACCTATGTCCTTATGTGAATTTGGAACTGCCAGCTCCCCATTCTCCATAAAATCATTTTGAAAGTCAATCCCGATTAGCAATACCCTTGTGGCATCTAGATCGGAAGGAGTTTGATCTTCTAAATTCGCGAGGGCTAATAAGTCATTCATTTTTTTTGTATTTTTGCCACCAATGGCTCCTAGATCAACAATCTCTTCAAAACTGGTTCTCATAAGCACTCCTCCTAGTCATCAGCTACTAAATAACTTTCCATTTTTCCCTCGCCATTCCCTTCTTTTTCAAAAAAAACGCGGCGGCCAGCGTGCGCTTTATGTCAGGAAATCACTTTTCGTCCCAGTATAAGTCCCGGCACAATGAGCAGCAGTAAAACTATGCTGAGCGGAAAAGCGGTCCAGATAACCTGCCAATCAATATAGCCCTCCAGCAGCAAACGGTAATACGTATACAGGCTGTACGGAAACAAAAGCGCGATAGCCGTTATCACACCCGGCGTATAACCCCGGTACAGAATCGCCTGCCCTACATGGGTAAACACATTCACAAATAAAATATGAAGCGCTGCAATATATACCACCAGGAACGACCCGCCATCCGGCAGCGACTGCACCGTAAACAGCGTGATGGCCGACAGCAATAGAAAAATCCAGGCGACCGCAACCGAAAACTGGGCCGTCTTGATGGGAAACCGTCTTTCAAAGAAACCATGAAACGACTGCAGGCGGGCAGGGAGGAGATTGTACATCGTCGCTTTATTCTTATTCAGCCAGCTCTCTACAGTGAAAATCTCTTCAAAATCATGCAGCATAAAAATAATAGGGAACAACCAGATTACCGTACCAATTTCTAGGGATTGATTTAACCATTCAACCATTTCGATCCTCCTCCATATAACTAACTTAAAAGTTATATAACTTTTAAGTTAGTTATATGTTAATCGATCAGGTTTTGTCAATAAAAACAAAACCCGAAAGCAGCACAGTAGGCCGAGTTTCGAGTTTTGATCTATCCATATTACAGTTCTAAAATGATCCGCTTCTTTTGCAGCTCCCCCAACGCATTTTTCGCTTCCGCCGCCGCATGCGCATCTCCTTTTTCTTGTGCCGCCAGCAGTGCATCCAGCGCCTGGTCCGTCTGAATGTCAAACAGGATTTTCTCCCCCGAATAAATCGCCATACCGACTCCTCCCCGCCGAAAGGTATATACGGTAACCGATGCCGTTTTGTCTTATATGATTATGCATATGAACCGTATGGTATGATGAAAGAGAATCCTAACGAACACTGCAAAAGATACAGGAAAGGCGTGATACGATGGATTTGGGTTTACGGGATAAAATCGTGCTGGTGACCGGTGGCTCCAAAGGAATCGGTCGGGCGATCGCTGAAGCGTTTCATAAGGAAGGCGCAAAAGTCGCCATTACGGCACGGAGTGAAAAAGAATTAAAAGAGGCAGCATCCGAAATAAAAGACGCTCTTGTACTGCCTGCTGACCTGACAGATCCGAAAGCGCGGAAATCCGTAATGGAGCAAGTGATAGAGCATTATAGTACCATAGACATTCTCGTTAATAATGTAGGCGGAAGCAATGGAGGAGCCATCCAGGAAACGGATGTCGAATTATTTGAAGCCGCGATGAACCTCAACTTCTATTCTGCGGTTGATTTAAGCAAGCGGGCTGTTTCCGTTATGAAGGAAAAAGGAGCGGGATGTATTATAAATATAAGCTCGATCTATGGTCGGGAATCGGGTGGCAAACCGACCTACAACGCAGCAAAAGCGGCCATGATTAGCTTTACGAAAGCGCTGGCGAACGAGGTAATCCCGTTCGGCATTCGAGTCAACGGCATTGCGCCCGGCGCGATTCTCCATCCAACCGGCAATTGGCAGAAGCGGCTCAAAGAGAATCCCGAGAAAATTCAGCGGTTTGTAAAAAGCGAAATTCCGGCCGGCCGTTTCGGAACAGTAGAAGAGATTGCCAATGTGGCGCTGTTTCTGGCGTCGGAAAAAGCGTCCTGGGTGGTCGGCGCCACACTCAATGTGGACGGCGGACAATCCCGCAGCAACTTCTAGCCGATGACAGAGGAAGGGTGACTGACTTTTACGGTACGAAGGAAAAGAGAGGGAAGAACGAAGGGATGATTTCAATATAGAAAAAGGCGAAGGCCTTTTTCTTCCCCGGATCTTCTTTCTTCTCCTCCTTCTTTTCTCATGATTTTCATAGAAAAAAATTGTCCTCTCCCTTTTGGTAGAGGACAGCTTGATTGTATATTTACTTCAGAATGCGTATGGCGTCGCCTTCCCTTAATTGATAGGTTCCATGCGGATGCACGACTTCGCCGCTGCCCTGGTAGATGCCTTGCAGCCATCCGTGCTCCGGATGCTTAATCTTAAGCGCTTTACCCACTACAAGGGAAACAACCTCATTATTTTCGAGAGACAATTTACCGCTTCCGTCGATGATTCGATATGTGCCTTGAATGCTATCCATACTCATCCCCCTGTCCACGAATTAAATCATTTATTTATAAAGTATGTGAGAAAAGCTGTTGTCGAGTTGCATACCGGTAATTTCCAGATTTTTTCCATACAGGTAAACCGTATGGAAAATTATGTTCTTAATATTTAAATTATATCGCATTAGCCATAAAAAGACAAATACTCTTACATACCCACGCGGTTAAGCACAGTGCTGTTCGTTCACTTGCCCAAAACGGCGCTGTATACGCAGCAAGCGCGCCGAAAGGCCGATAGCCCCAAACAGCAGGCCCGTAATTAGGCCAATCCAGTAGCCGAACGCGCCAAGCGATGTATAGTTAGCGGTCATATATCCGATCGGCAACCCAATAATCCAGTAGGACACAAGCGCAATAATAAATACGATATTGACGTTTTTGTATCCGCGTAATATCCCTTGAATCGGCGCAGCAACAGCATCAGATAACTGAAAGAAGATTGCGTATATCAAGAAGTGCCGGGTTAGTTGCAACACGGTTGTATCAGTTGTGTATAACGCTGCTACCTGTTCACTAAAGAAGAATAAGAAGCATGCGCATAACAATGCCATACTTACCGCCATGCCAATGCCAAGATAGCTATACTGCTTTGCATCTTTGAACCGCTGTGCCCCTACTTCGAATCCGACTGCAATCGTAAGCGCCATGGCAATGCTCATTGGTACCATATACAAAAGCGATGCGAAGTTGAGCGCCGCCTGGTGTGCAGCGATTGTTGCCGTACTGAATTCGCTCATTAGGAGGGTCACCGCTGCGAAAATACTCGTTTCAAAGAAGACAGAAAAGCCAATGGGTACCCCGATTTTCAGTTGTTCTTTCCACGCCGCGAGCGAAGGGCGATACAGCTGGCGGAATATCCGGTAGCCCGAAAACGGTTGTACTCGGTGGATAACATATATACTTAACAGTGCGATACACCAATATGTCACAGCCGATGCGTACCCTGCCCCTACCCCACCTAATTGTGGGAAGCCAAATTTACCGTAAATCAGTATGTAATTCAGGATCACGTTCAATGGCAGAGAAACGAGCGTAATTCCCATGGTCACTTTTGTGTAGCCGAGGGCATCAATGAAACACCGAAGCACCGTGGAGATAAAAAGCGGAGCAATTCCGATTCCAATGGCGAGAAGAAAGCGGTATGCAATATCGCGTACGGTCGTGTCTAAATCCATTGCGTTTAAAATAGGAGAAAGCACCAGGCCGCCACCAACCATGACAAGTACGGCAAGCACGAGTGACAAATAGACACCCTGCAAAACGGTAAATGGTATTTGCCCCTTTTTCTCTGCGCCTAAAAGCTGTGCAATCATTGGGGTTACAGCCATCATAATTCCGTTTAATCCTGTAAAAACAGGCATCCAGATGCTAGAACCGATGGCCACGCCAGCCAAATCGCTTGGACTGGCATGCCCTGACATAATGGTATCAAAGAAATTCATCGCATACAGTGTAAGCTGGGTAACAAGGATCGGCAATAAGATTTCCAGCAACTGACGGTTTTTTTGTTTTAAAGAATATGTCTGTCTCATGTTTCTTCCCCTATTATTAAAAAATCCTTACGAAAAATAATCATAATCATGGCTACCTTATCACATCAGGTAAATATTGTGAATCATTAATTTTGGCTATAAAGAAAAAGAGACGAATAAAAGAATGTGGCTTTTTCGTCTCCAACTTTGTTTCTACATATAAAAACAGGGTCTTGTTTTTTGAAGTAATCGTGGCAAGAAAAAAGCCAGAACACATCAGATATGCATTCTGGCTTTTATGACATCCACTATACTTTAAATTTGTTTAACATATTTTGTAGTTCGTCTGCTTGCTCATGAAGAACGTGTGCAGTTCGCACATTTTCTTCCATAGAAGCTAATTGTTCCTGAGAACTTGCGGCAATTTTCCGGGTGTGATCCAGAGACTCGCTCGCAATTTGCGACGTTTCCTCGGCTGCTGCCGAGATTTGCTGTGCGTTTGCTGATACTTCCTCGGTGACGGCGGAAATCATCTGAATTTTTTCAGAAACATCTTGAATCAGATGGAGAATGCTTTCAAATGATTGTCCCGCCTGAGATACCATATCGGAACCAGCCTGCACTTCGCCGGTCATTTGATTCATGGCTTCTACTGATTTGATGGAGTCTTCCCGAATCGCTTGCAGTGAACTTGTAATTTCACTTGCGGAATTTGCCGACTGCTCAGCCAGTTTACGTACTTCATCAGCCACCACAGCAAATCCGCGGCCGTATTCTCCTGCACGGGCAGCTTCGATGGCGGCGTTTAAAGCTAGCAAGTTAATTTGACTCGAAATATCTGTTATCAATTCTACAACATGACCAATTTCGTTCGTCCGTTCATTCGTTTTTCTAACAAGCATCGTAGAATGAGATAGCGAATTGGAAATGGAACGCATCTGTGCAATCGCCTGTTGAATACGGCGGTTCCCTTCGTTTGCTTCTTGTGATGCTTCCAATGATTCTTCCGAAATGGCCAGTGACGATTCGGTGATATGTTGAATGCCGGAGGCGATTTCTTCCATTGCTTTCGCATTTTCCTCTGCGGCTTGCGCCATTGTTTCGCTTCCAGATGCGATTTCCTGGGTAGCGGCTACCATTTGATGAATCATCTCGCTTGTCAATTGCGAGCTTTTCGATAATTGTTCGGATGAAGTAAGTATATGATTGGATGTCGCTGCTACCTTCTGCATCATATCTTTTAATTGCAGTTGCATTTGATTGAAGCTTGCAGCAAGCATGCCGATTTCATCCTGGCCTGGCACGGAAATTTCCTCGCGTAAATCGCCTTCTGCTACTTTTTTTGTATGATCTGCCAAAAGCAGAATCGGTTTTGAGATTCGGCGGGCAACGACATAACCGACAGCACAACCTAACACAATAAGTACCAGGGTAGCAATCATGCTGACAATAATAATATATCGGTTAAGTTCAGATACAAACTTTGCATCCATGTCGATGCCGAGAATCGTATTAGTGCCACTAAGCCGAATAAATGCGGATTTATGCACTCCGTAGCTATCCTTGTAAATGTCACTTACTTGTGATGTACCGTCGAAAGCTCTTAGCATTTCTTCTGTAAACGGATAGTCGTTATTACGTTGTTCTGCTGCTTCGCTCAGTGCTACGATATAGGTTTTATCTTTTTTACCGAGCACATATGCGTTTTCTACGCCCATTTGCTGTTTTTGTTCATTTAAAAACGTCAACAGAGTATTATACGCACTATCGGAGCCGCTGTCTGCTTGATTGACCACGTTTTTATCAATCATACGCCCCAGTACTCGAATGTTTGTTTTAAGCGTACTTTCAAATTGAGGAAGCACATACTCATTCACAATTCCCGTTGAAATCTTGTACGAAATAAAGCTGAATATAATCGATAAGCCCAGGATACATAGCGCAAAAGAAACGGTGATTTTTTTGCTAATCGAATGACTTATCTTAAACATGCACTGTTTCCACCTTCCGCTGTGCTTCCGTTTGCGTTACCTGTTCCAACAGGAAAGATATGATGTCATCAAGCGTATCGACCGTTGTATACGGGGAAATAGAGAAAAACTTGACGGCGTAAACCGGAATCCGTTCTGCGGAATCCTGCGCATCAATCAGGCACTGTCTTGTCGTGTCACCGAAAAAGACGCGTTCACGCTGTTTACCCAGTTGCTCGAAAATTGGATAGTTCCACTCGTTGTTGTTTATGATGCGTGTGCTTGGTAGACGACCTGCCTGTTCTTCCTGCCATTCCGGCTGACCTGGATAAAAGCGGAACGTCGTAATCGGACCTGGGTTGTTTTCGTTCGTAATCGCCACATTCGGGAAGACGGATAGAAGCTTTTCACGGAATGCCATATTAACGCGTACATAATTGGCCAGGATTTGCTGGTAGCCCTCCACTCCAAACGCGAGCAATGCGGCATATATCGCAATGGAACTTGCCATGCGTGAGCACTCAAGTGTATAACTTGTATGGTAGCTGCCGTATCCACGGTTGCCGACATACGGTGTTTCGAATTCATGCAAATCAAGCAATCCGATATCTTTTCCGTTTTTTACAAGAAACAGGCTTGTTAAGTACGGCGTTTGGCCAAGTTTTTGGAAATCAAAGCACAGGCTATCCGCCAGATGCAAATGCCGCATTTTTTCACGAATCTCCAGTAGCTTCTCACATAATGGTGCTTCGAAATTCAGCGGATTGCGGTCAAAATCATACTGGTTGAATAAGCAGTAAAATCCGCCGAGTGCAGAGTCTGCATGGATATGAACAGAAGAAAGTCCATATTGTTTTGTCACGTCATCTGCTGTTTGCTTGATTGTCTGAACATCATCAATACCGAATGAATCGGTGGCACCTGTCGTAGCTACAATATAAATCGGAATCCCGCCATCCTTGATTACGCGCTCCATTTTTACCCGCAAATCCTTTACATCCATCGCATGTGTGGTAGGGTCAGTTTTAACCGTAATTAAATGGTTGCTGCCGATTCCAGTTGCTTCCATCGATTTGAGCAGGCTGTAGTGTGCGTTTTCGGAAGCGAAGCAATACAAGTTATTCGGCACTCCTTCTTCTTTGGCACGCGGGAATTGCTTGGCGATAGCAAGGCGCAATCCGGAAAATACAGCCCCTTGTCCACCCCATGTCGTATAGCCCCACGAGTGTTTGACATCGTAGCCCACAAGCTTCGTCATCATCGCGATGACTTTCACTTCCGCTTCCGCTCCTGCCGGACCGTATACATCCCACAGATTGTTGCCATTTAACAATGTCGTTAGCAACGCTCCGATAATGCCAGGAATACTAGCCATTGGCAGGACGTTTGTAACAAAGTTTCGTGTATGGTATGGATGTCCTTCCGCAAGTTTAAGAAGTTCCTGTAACACTTCCTGCATACTTGTACCACGTTGAGGCGCTTGTGCGGAATCCATAATCTCTTTGTAGAATTCCCCTGTTCTTTCGCGCATTGGACCGAGTGTAGAAAGGTTTGGATCTTTTAGTGCGTCGAATTCCTTAACCAATGTTTCAATTAGTTGTAATAGTTCTTGTTGTCTTTGTTTGTTTCCATCTTCACTAGGAAATAAGGATTGCACTTCTACCATGTTCATGCTGTCCACTCCATTCTTTTATTCTTTATGTTTTTATGCAAAAAGAAAAGACTATCCTCTATTCGGAATAGCCTGGGTCCTAAGCTTTTTGTGTTCACTTCTATATATATGAAAGTCTGCATGAAAAAATCTGCTAGTTTTACAGACATAGAAGTAAGCGCTGTGGCTTCGGCAACCGGCTGTCATAGTTATTAGAAACCTTAGACCCATGGCTTTGCGTCCCTATTTTTCAATAGGTTTGCCTTTATCGAATATATGAATATAGATATAGATAACTAGGAACTTTTCATCAGAAATATTTTACCAATAAATATAACAATTTCAACCATAAACATCATTGCTGTATTTTTAAAAATATTGAAAATGATTTACAGTATAAAAATTGACTGAATGTATTCTGATTTATGATGAAAGGAAATTTTAGAATCAATTCAACCGTTTGATTGGCAAAAAATCCGCGAAATTATATCTTATTTCCCCAATAGATACTTCTCAGGCAACTGTTATATGTATTATGATTGTATATAGAACAGTTATAACACTTATAGGAGATCACAGATATGCAAATAGAAATCAATCGACATCTCCACGTTCCGCTGGCCAAGCAGATTTATCAGGCGATTGTTGACCGCATTCAATCTGATTTATTGGAAGATGGTGCTCCCCTCCCTTCCGTACGGAGTTTATCCAAGCAAATCAATGTAAGCTTAATGACCGTGGTTCAAGCATATAACACTTTAGAAGAAGACGGATTTATCGTTCGGATTCAAGGGAAAGGAACATTCGTCCGCAAAAAAGAAGAAAAATCCTTCGTAAAGCGAGAATCTCCGTTCGACTGGCAGCTTTCCGTACCTGATTATTTGCCGCGTGCGCAATTTTCCCGCTACCATCAGATTTCCGCGCGTTTTGAATTTTTCTCCTCTACGATTGATCCGGGGCTTCTGCCGAATCGCTATCTGGAACAGGAAATTCAGCGGATTTTAGCCCAGGAGCCGCGCATTCTTTCTACTTACGGAGAGGTGCAGGGAGATGCGGCGCTAAGACAAGCATTGTCTGGGTATTTGCGTGGCAAGAAAATCGAGTGTGCGCCTGAGGAAATTCTGATTACGAACGGAACTCAACAAGGCATCGATTTGGTTGCGCGCACATTTATTGGACCAGGAGATATTGTGGTGACAGAAGCGCCTACATACCCTGCGGCAATCGATGTGTTTCGTTCCCGCGGCGCTACCATCCTACCCGTTCCTGTGGATGAACAGGGCATGCGGGTAGACATGCTGGGAGCGCTGTGCGAGAAATACAAACCGAAACTGATCTATACGATGCCTACGTTCCATAGCCCGACCGGTACGGTAATGAGCACACAGCGGAGGCGTCAACTTCTTGATATTGCGCATGATATGCAATGCCTGATTCTTGAAGACGATCCGTGGAGCGAGATTTATTTCGAAAAACAGCCGCCGCCGTCTTTAAAAAGCATGGACCCGCTTGGCCATGTTATCTATCTGAAAGGCTTAAGCAAAATTCTCGCTCCCGGCTGCCGGATCGGTGTGCTGGCGGCAGCAGGCACAATTTTCCATCGATTGGTTGCTGCCAAAGGCAATACCGATCTGGGCAGTCCGCTGCTGACACAAAAAGCAATCCTTCCCCTGCTCAACTCGGAGCGGATGCGCAATCATGTCAAAAAACTGCGCATCGCCCTTAAGCTAAGACGAGATATGATGACAGATTTGTTTGCGGAACTCATGCCGTCCGGCGTGAGCTGGATTACGCCTCAGGGCGGAGTGAATTTGTGGCTGGCTCTGCCGCCGCAGGTGGATACGGAAGATTTTCTCATCTATGCGCGGAACCACCAGATTACGTTTCTGCCGGGCGCGGCGTGCTATCCAATCGAATCCAAGCATCATTTTCTGCGGGTCAGCTTCTCATATATGAATGAACGGGAACTGCAGGAAGGCGTACGGGAGCTATGCCGGGCGGCCAGATCGTTTATCGAAACGACCACGGCTTACAGAAAAACACCCGTTGTATAACAATGAGGGTTAGCCCTACTTTCCATTTCTCTTCCCTTCAAATTTTCATAAAAAAACGGAGAGCGCCGTCAAAAGCTGCTCTCCGTTTTTTTTCACTATACCGTGCCGACTGCCGTCTGCGAACGATATTCTTTCACCATTTCCAGGAAATAGGCATGCATCCGCAGATCGTCCGTCAATTCCGGGTGGAACGAGGCGCACAGCAGGTGCCCCTGACGGGCTGCGACAATTTCGCCGTTATGGCGAACCAAAATATCCACATCGTCTCCTACCTCACGGATGAGCGGAGCGCGGATGAACACTGCACGAAAATCTTCGGCTATGCCTGGAATCGGCAGATCCACTTCAAAGCTCTCCCGCTGGCGGCCAAACGCATTGCGTGCCACCTTTATATCCATGAGACCGAGATGTACCCAATCCTGGCCTTCGATCTCGCCCGCCAGAATAATCAAGCCGGCGCATGTGCCAAACAACGGCTTCTTCTGCGCGGAAAACTCGCGCAGCGCCGTATCAAAACCGTATTTCTTCATCAATTTGCCGATCGCGGTGCTTTCACCGCCGGGAATGACCAGCCCGTCCAGCCCGTCCAGCTGCTCAACCCGCTTGACGGCGATCGCTTCCGCTCCCGCAAGCGTAAGCAGGCGGATATGCTCCGCCACCGCGCCCTGCAGCGCCAGTACTCCAATCTTCATCGCTTACCAGCCCCGCACAGCCATGCGCTCGTTTTCAAGAAGGGACGTCACATCGATGCCTTTCATTGCATTGCCCAGGTTTTTGGACAGCTCGCCGATTAATTCGTAATTGTCATAGTGCGTAGTCGCTTCCACGATAGCGCGAGCAAAACGTTCCGGATTTTCGGATTTGAAGATACCGGACCCTACGAATACGCCGTCAGAACCCAGGTGCATCATCAGCGCCGCATCCGCCGGTGTGGCCACGCCCCCTGCCGCAAAATTTACAACCGGCAGTTTGCCTGTATCATGTACTTGCTTCAGCAGTTCATACGGTGCTCCGATCGCTTTTGCTTCTGCCATCAGCTCGTCGGTGGACATGCTGGCAACCTTGCGAATTTGACTTTGCATCATACGTTGATGGCGAACCGCTTCCACGATGTTACCTGTGCCCGGCTCTCCTTTTGTGCGGATCATGGATGCCCCTTCGCCGATACGACGCAGCGCCTCACCCAGGTCACGTGCACCGCACACGAACGGAACAGTGAATTCTCTTTTGTTGATGTGGAACACTTCATCTGCCGGTGTCAGTACTTCGGATTCGTCAATGTAGTCTACGCCCAGCGCTTCCAGCACTTTCGCTTCCACATAGTGGCCGATACGCGCTTTCGCCATAACCGGAATGGATACTGCCGCCATAACTTCTTCCACGATTGTCGGGTCAGCCATACGAGCCACGCCGCCTGCCGCACGAATGTCAGCCGGTACGCGCTCAAGCGCCATAACAGCTACTGCACCTGCCGCTTCCGCAATGCGCGCCTGTTCAGCGTTTACAACGTCCATGATGACACCGCCTTTTTGCATTTCTGCCATTCCGCGTTTTACGCGATCAGTTCCCTGTTGTGCCATGTTATAAATCCTCCTGCCTTTTCCTCATTTTTTTGTTTTTTAGCTTAAATGATATAACACTTGTCGCCATTATTTCGGTCAAGTGTTATGAATTCGTTTTTTACAAAGAAGATTTTAGCGTATAAGTGTATATAACAGTCAAACACGTAATATAACACTTAACTTTTAAAATTGCTTCAAAAGAGAAAAGTCGCAAAAGATAGACTTAAACAAAGCCGTTTCGAATTGTAAATCCGGGTATTATAATAAATGAAGGCAATGTATCGTTTATGCAAAAAATAGAAGGTGTGCGATAATAATGAAAAAAAGATTAGTAAAAGATTCACGTGTAGTAAAAACCAGTATTGTACTTCCGCCGGATACGAACCAGCATGGAACTCTGTTCGGGGGCAAATTGATGACGTATATTGATGACGTGGCCGCCCTGTCGGCGACCCGCCATGCCCGGGCGCCGGTCGTGACGGCGTCTACCGATTCCGTTGACTTCTTGCATCCGATTAAGCCGAGTGATTCCGTGTGCGTCGAGTCGTTCGTTATCTCGACCGGAACCACTTCAATGGAAGTATTCGTCAAAGTGATTTCCGAAGGTCTGTATACCGGGGAGCGCAAAATCGCCGCCACGGCGTTTTTAACATTTGTAGCGCTTGACGAAAATAAAAAACCGGTGCCGGTCCCCGGCGTAGTCCCGGAAACGGATGAAGAGAAAAAGCTACATGAGCGCGCGGCACAGCGTTCACAAATGCGCAAAATGCGCCGCGAAGAGAGCCGCCGCCTGGCCGAGTTTTTAACGACGAGAAAGCCCTGGGAATAAACTTATTCCATTTATTGCTGAAGGGGGCATCCCGATTACTTTTGGGTTAGCCCCTCCTCTTTTCCTTTCTATTCCAAGAAATCTGGCCATTCTTTCCGTATTTTCAAACAGAAAAAAATGAGTTATAATTCACTCAATTCAGTTATTTCAGACTCGGTTTATTGAAAGCGCAATCATATATACAGGAGGTTTGGCCTTGAATCATTCCATGAACGATGAAAAAAAAATCGAGATGAGCAACGAGGTTTTAAAAAAGATTTTGGACCATTCGCCCAATGAAATTTATGTTTTAGATAAGGATGCCCGCATTGTCTATGTAAACAAAGCATGTGAACGACACTACGGAATCAAATTAGAAAATGTCGTAGGGAAAACAAATGATGAACTTACCACGAAAGATTATTGGAAACCTCCCATTCTTCCACTTGTCTTCAAAGAAAAGAAAGCGGTAACAATTAAACAAATCACATATGTAGGCAAAGAACTCATCACTACGGCGATCCCGTTATTGAACGATAAACAGGAAATCGAGCTCATCATTACGACCGGACAAGAACCGAATTACAAAGATATTCACATATCGGATGAGCAAGAAATAGAAGCGGCTGACCTGACTGACGCCTATAAAGAAAATGTGATTACAAACAACGAGAAAATGAATAATGTAATCAAGCTATGCGACAAGGTGGCCAGGGTCGACACAAACATTCTGATTCAAGGAGAGTCCGGCACCGGAAAAGGCGTTATCGCCAAATACCTTCACAAGAAAAGTCACCGGAGCCATGCTCCCTTCTTGTCGATCAACTGCGCGGCCATTCCCGAAGAACTGCTGGAGTCGGAGCTGTTTGGCTATGCGGAAGGCGCCTTTACCGGAGCGGTCAAAAACGGGAAACAGGGCCTACTTGAAATTGCAAATGGGGGCACCGTATTTCTGGATGAGATCGGAGAGATTTCACCCAAAATCCAGGCAAAACTTTTACAGGTGATTCAAGATTTGGAATTTCTCCCTGTCGGCGGCAAAGAGGTAAAAAAGGTGGACATTCGCATTCTTTCCGCTACCAACCGGAATTTATACGAAATGGTACAAAATAAGCAATTCAGAGAGGATTTATATTATCGGCTGAATGTGGTGAATCTGCAGATTCCTCCATTGCGGGAGAGAAAAGAAGACATCATTCCGTTAACCTACTATTTTCTATCTGCATTCAACCGAAAATACCAAGTAAATCGTATTATTTCACAAGAAGTACTCGATATTTTTTATAATTATGAGTGGCCCGGAAACATTCGGCAGTTAGAAAACCTGATCGAAAGTTTAGTCGTTACAAGTGACGGAATGATCCAAGTTTCCGATTTACCGCCGATTATAGTAGAGAATATAAAACCGCACGTCTCATCTGTAAAGCCGTCGCTTTCTTCTCTACAATCCATATTGGAGGAAGTTGAAAAAAATATTGTCGTCGATTCCTATACAAAATACAGAAGCACAAGAAAAGTAGCAGAACACTTATCCATTAGCCAATCGAAAGCATCAAGATTGGTGCGGAAGTATTGCAGCGACCTAGACTTTTATAAAGACTAGCGCCGAAAAGCCCGGCTGCAGCCGGGCTTCGTTAGGTAGCTTTATTAAAGTGTACTCACATGCGATCCATATAGACGGTCTTCACCTGCGTATAGAATTCGATCGCCGTCTTGCCCTGCTCACGCGAACCTGTACTCGAATTCTTGCAGCCGCCGAACGGCACCTGTGGTTCGGAGCCGGCCGTTTCCGAATTTACATGAACAATCCCGACTTCAATTTCTTCAATAAAACGCTAACACCTTCTACTAACGTTTTCCCTTCTTCCAACGTCAAATCCCGGCTGACTTCCTGCAGGTTGGCTTTCAAAATATCAGCCGCTTTCTGCAGGTACGCCGCACGTTGCCGGAAGGAGAGCTTTCTCCAGAATGGGAACGCTGTTTTCGCCAGTCTTTATCTTTATTGGTTGCATACCATGTTTCGTCTTGCTTTTGTTTTGTCTTGGCTGACAGATAAAATCTCGGGATTGGTTACGACTTCGATGACCGCCGGAAGACCTGAAGCGATGGATCTTTGGAGAGCCGGAACAAAGTCGCTGTTTTTTTTCACTTTTTCACCATGTGCGCCGAATAAGCGGGCAAGCTCAGCGAAATCCGGATTGGATAGATTTGTTCCCACGACTCGATTCGGAAAATGCATCTCCTGGTGCATCCGAATGGTGCCATACCTATTGTTGTTCACAACGATCGAGATCACCGGCACCTGGTACCGTACCGCTGTTTCAATCTCCTGTACCGTCATCATAAAACCGCCGTCCCCGGAAAAAGACACCACGGTTTTATCGGGCTTTGCCAATTTCGCTCCGATGGCCGCAGGCAGGCCATATCCCATTGCTCCAGAGGTGGGGCCTACATACGTGTTTGGTTTTTCAAATCGATAATACCGTGAGAGCCATCCGAAGAAATTCCCTGCATCATTGGTAATGATCGAATCTTTCGGAAGATGTGACACGACATCATGCAGAAGTCCATCCATATCGACCCAGTCTTCTTTGTAGTCCGCTTTTACTTCGGAAAATTCAATATATTTTGCATGCAGCGCTTTTGTTCTTTCTTGTCTTGCAGGGTCCGACGGAACAGCGACTTGCAGCGCCTGCTGTAAGAATGCACGGGTATCTGCTGTCACGGCGAGAGAAGGCGCGTACACTTTCCCAAACACGTCTGGGGAAATATCGATATGAATCAAGCGTGTCTTCTCGGATAACAGCGTATAATCCTGCGTCCCCACCTGGGAAAATCGTGTTCCTAATGCAACCACCAGGTCCGCATCCCGAATCGCTTCAAGCAGGTAGGCTGGCGTCCCGAATCCAAGCCAGCCCGCATAGCAAGAATGCAGGTTTGGAAAGGCATCGTAGCGGCGAAAAGCGGTCACGACCGGTATGCTCATCGCTTCGGCGAACTCGACAAGCAGGGGGGTAGCACGGGCATGAATCACGCCGCCACCCGCAATCAACACAGGCTGCTCTGCCTTTTGTATCATTTCTACAGCTTGCTTTACTTCTTCTATATGCGGCTGCGGAGGAAGAGACCGATACACAGGAAGTTCTACCATTTCAGCTTCGTCTTCCAGCATATCGTGGGGCAAAGCGACCACGACCGGTCCGGGACGTCCAGAACGGGCCATGTGAAATGCGCGGTGCAGCAATTCCGGAATCCGCTCTACCCGGTCAATTTCTACTGTCCACTTGCACAAATGACGAAAAAACCCGACCAGATCCACTTCTTGAAACGCCTCTTTTTCTTTAAATGGCCGTTCCACTTGTCCGATAAGCGCAACGAGCGGTGTCGAATCTTGACTTGCGGTATGAATGCCAATAGCCAAGTTTGCAGCCCCTACGCCCCGGGTTGCCATGCAAACCCCCACCTCGCCAGACGCCTTGGCGTATCCTTCCGCCATAAAAGAAGCGCCCCCCTCATGGCGGGCAGAAATCAGTTCAATTTGCGGATGTTCATATAATGCATCCAGGACACCCAAATAGCTTTCTCCCGGCACACAAAATGCCTTCTTTACGCCTTCTTTTACTAGAATATCAACAACGGCTCTGCCTCCACTTACTTTCATTGTTCCGCCCCTCCTGTTTCCTTCAACGTAGTATATAGAATTGTCGTTTCCTCTTAGTGCTTTCTTCTATATTATTAAATCTTAAAGAAGAGTGCACGGATGTTGTTTCTACATGTAACGTTTTATGCAAAAGAAATGCCAATGAAAAAATCCCTATTAGCATAGGAATTAACTGAATTTCTCGTCTATATTACGAAAAAAACGAGTTAAACCTTACTCAATTTATTCCGATTTGAATCAATGTTGCTTTTTCTAATGGTGAACGGTTCTGCAAACAAGGCAGCTCCGCTATCGCGCACAATGAGCGCATAGAAAAGGCTGAATGTGACAACTAGTGGTTTGGCAACCCGTCACACCCAGCCCAATGTCTTTTATATATGCATTTCTGTTCGTATGACACCGAGATGTAGTGCCGATATCATTCCCTCATAAGTTGCTTCTTCTATCGTGCGGGGTGCAAGACAATCCCCAATCTGCCGGACGACTGGAGCGATATCCTTCACTTGTTCATAGAGCTCAATGTTTGGAACACGTCCCTGCGATAAGACCACCGTATCCCATTCTTCAACCATTTCCGTATCATGCGAAAATAAATGACGAATAATTACACGGCCGTTACGAATGCCGCCAAAATCATAGTGGGGGCGGAGATGTACCTTTAATTGATAGAGTTTCTTCAGATATTCGTTGCGAAGGTACTGATGAACTTCTTGTCCAATGTGGAGCTTAGCAGAAATCAACGTTACGTCATGCCCTTTTTCCGCTAAGAAGATGGCCGCTTCCACTCCAGGCCAATCACCGGCGAAATCAAATACCAGTACACGATGTCCCACCGCCCTGGGATTTCCGCTAAAAAGATGGTCAACCGTCATCACACGGGAATCATCGATCCCTTCTACATGCGGCAGGTAAGGCCTTGATCCCACTGCACAGATGATCGCGTCAGGTTTTAGTTCCAATAAATCATCCCGGCTTATCTTTCGCCCCAACTCGATGTTTACATTACTTTGCGATAACTTCCGCGAATAATTATCCAGCATCGTTTCCGCCAATTCCTGGCGCATCGGAGCCCGGCGCATTGTTCGTAACAACCCGCCAATCGCTTCACTCTGGTCTACTAAGGTAACTTCGTGTCCCTGCGCATCGGCAGTCAGGGCGGCTTGTAATCCAGCCGGTCCAGCCCCTACAACGATCACGCGCTGTCTCGTCCTTGACTGCTGAATAAGCGGCTGCAGCTCCGCCTCCTTGCCGGCTGTCGGATTCTGTACGCATCCAATCGTAAGACCCTTATGGTAATGGCCGATACAGGCCTGAAGACACCCCAGACAAGCGTCAATCGAGTGAAGCTCCCCTTTCATTGCCTTATTCGGCATCTCCGGATCAACAATTAAAGCGCGGGTCATCCCTACTACATCCGCCTTTCCAGAGGCTACGATTTGTTCCGCTTCCACCGGATCGATAATCCGCGATCCTATAAAGACAGGAACGGCCCCGGCCATCCGAATCTTAAACCCATGAGGAGAGAGGTAAGCATGCTTTACAGGAGACGGCGGTGCAATATGGGTCGAACCGGCATACGTGCTTGAGTCCCCTGCCGTGACATTGATGAAGTCAACACGAACTTGGTCCACTAAGTATTCGACAATGTTCACGGCATCCACTATGGTTGTACCGTCCATGGTCATCTCGTCTGAACTCATCCGAATCCCCACCGTATAATCTTCACCTACCGCCTGCCATACGCGTTCCAGGACCTCAATAATAAAGCGCATGCGATTCTCAAAGGACCCGCCGTATTGGTCCGTGCGATGATTAATATGACTGGACCAAAATTGTGCCGGAAGATATCCGTGAGAGCAGCAGATTTCTACTCCGTCAAGTCCAGCTTCCCTGGCTAATTTTGCTGATAAAGCAAATCCGTCGATGACCTGCTCGATTTCCTCAAGGCTCATGGGCCTGGGCATAGCCCCGAACCGCAAACTGGGCTCTGCGGACGGAGCCCACGCAGCATTGCGGTAATCGCTCGACACCACTTCCCTGCCTCCGTGAAACAACTGAGCGAATACTTTGGTTCCGTATTTATGCAACTGCTCGGCAATTTCAGAATAAGCGGGTATTACTCTGTCGTCATATCCCGCAATAGTATGAGTCGTCAGCATTCCCGATGGATGCACAGCAGCCGCTTCGAGAACAATAAGGCCGACCCCTCCCTTAGCGCGAGCTACATGGTAGGCTGTCATCTCCGATGTAGGAATACCGTTTGCCACGTGATTCGTCTGATGCGCAGTGCTTAAAATTCTGTTTTTTAATTCGGTAGTACCAATCGTTATTTTTTCAAATAGATGCTTGAACTGAGCCACTATCATTCACTCCTTTGTAAGCGATATCGTTCTGCCTGCACTCATTTTCCTCATTCTTACTTTTAAAAGAATTGTTGTGTGGTTCGCCCTTTTTACAAAAGCAACTATCATGCCACTCTTCTTTACAAGATAGGGTTGATAAATAATTCATACAGTATAAAACACAGCCGTATTCGGCAAATTATATAAAGAAATTTCACAATAAGCATTAAATTTTGTATAATTTATGCATCGATAGGTGTATTATTTTTGTTTCCAGTAAAAACTGAACCTATTTTGCAACATTATGATGCAAAACAGGTTCAGCAAATCCAAACAAAAAACGCTTCTCTTACAAAGAGTAAAACGCTTACAAATAATTAAAAACAAGAAAGAGCATACACTGAAGGAGAAGCATACGAACGGAACGAACTGATGCAAAATGTGTTCATTCTGTTATGAAATGTGTTTAATCCAGGATAAAATTTACGAAATATTCAACATTGTGCAGCTTTTTATTATCAATGTATACATGGTATGATAATTGCTTTACATTAGTGTATCGCTTCCTAAATATATATGAGGTGATTGTATGCACGTATCACAAAAAAATGAAGCTCTAATGGTATTTTCAGACATTAGCCTGGTAGAGCTGAAAGGTTTGTTGGCGCTCAAATCATTTCCTATTCTTATCGTGGACAATGCACTGCAGGTTATGGGGGTACTGGATGAAACGCTTTTCTGGAAAAACATAGCCGTTGAAGGTTGCGAAAAGCCGCTCAGATCCTGCCTGAATTATTGCTTTCGCGTCATTGATTCTCTATCACAATTGACTGAAGAAGACAGCAAAAAATACGATTACTTTATTGTAAAAAGGAATGAACAATATACATGCTATACATCATCTGAAGTAAAGGAGTACCAAAATCAACAAAAAATAGCCAGTTTACTAAAGTTGAATCAATCGCTGCACGAGCAGCTGGAAAGCTTAAGAAAAAAGAATAACGAACTGATTCAAATCCTAAATTCTTCCTATGATGAAATCTATGTAACGGACGCTGAAGGAAACACGTTATTTGTGAGTGAATCGTGTAAGCGATTTACGGGTCTCCCTCCGGAAGCTTACGTAAATAAAAATGTCGCAGAATTAGTAGAAAAAGGACTGATTGTCAACTCCGTTACGCTAAAAACCATGAAAACGAAAACGGTTCAATCAGCGGAGCAAACATACCCGAACGGTACGACGGTCTTTACAACGGCAAAACCTATTTTCGATGAAGAAGGTAATCTTTATCGAATTATCTGTAATTCCAGGGATATTTCTGAACTGGTCGAGATGAAGCACAAACTTATCCAAGCGAGTTCTTTACTTAATCAGCAGGAGAAGCAAGATAAATATTCTGGAGAAACCGTCTTTTTTAATAAACTCATCACACAATCAGAAAATATGATATCCGTCATTGAGATGGCGCAGAAAGTGGCGCCCATGGATTCTTCCATATTTATCCACGGCGAATCCGGGGTAGGAAAAGGAGTTTTAGCGAAAATTATACATGATCTAAGTCCGAGAAAGAATAAAAATTTTGTGCAAGTTAATTGTGGAGCGATCCCGCCTAATTTAATGGAGTCGGAATTATTCGGTTATGAAGCGGGAGCGTTTACGGGCGCGAATAAACAAGGAAAAGCAGGTCTTGTCGAGATGGCGGATGGAGGTACATTGTTTCTTGATGAAATCGGCGAAATGCCCATGGATCTTCAGGTGAAAATACTCCACCTGGTTCAAGAAAAAACGTTTAAGAAAGTAGGGGGTACACGGGAAAAACAAGTAGATATCCGCATCATCTCCGCCACCAACAAAAATTTGCAGCAGATGATTGAAGAAAAAGCATTTCGTCAAGATTTATATTATCGGCTTCATGTCGTTCCAATTCGTATTCCCCCGCTACGGGAGAGAAAAAGAGATATTTTATTGCTCATTGATCATTTCCTTCATAAATTCAATAAAAAATACTCACAGTCGGTCGCTCTGGATGAAAGTTCTAAGCTTATTCTTCAATTGCATGAGTGGCCCGGAAATATCAGAGAGCTGGAGAATTTGATTGAACAGATCGTGGTGACCTCCAGAAAGCCTGTCGTTTCGATGGAAGATTTGCCTTTTCACTTTAACAAAGAAGGCCGGCAAGCCATGGTTAAAGTTTCAGGTATTATGCCAATCAAAAAAGCGGTGGAAGAAACGGAAAAACAAATTCTTTCCTATGCTCTAACCAAGTACAGGACGACCAGAAAAATAGCAAAAGCACTCGATGTAAATCAAACAACGGTTATGCGTAAACTGCACAAATATCAATTGACGAATGAAGAGATAGTAACCTAACCGGCATATGAGTTGATAGATGAGCATGTAAGATAAGCGTTCGTCATCCTATCTTAAGCCATAAATAGACAGAATAATTGAAACAATTCAAAAACAGGCATGGAAATTGCTATATAAAATAAGTGCAACACTATTTTATACTAGCGAGGAGGCAGAAGAATGGGTGAATTTCTTTTTAGTATTGGATATGGAGGTTCGTTAATTGTCATCGGGCTATTCACACGGGCTTTTCTGCAAAAAATGGAACAGCAGGCCACAAAAGAAATGGATGAGGTGGAAAACAGTGAAGGGGCTGGCAAAACGACATCTTATGGGAAGGTGGGGATATAAGTGATTTTTACAGTCGGTATTATTGTGTCGTTTATTGTGTATGTCTTCGTTGGTCTTATCTTATCCAGAAAAGTGCAGAATTCAGAGGAATACTATGTATCAGGACGAAGCGGATCGACGCTCATGATTACAGGCACGCTAGTCGCTTCGTTTCTGAGTACGGTATCCTTTATGGGAGAAGCCGGCTTCTCATATGAAGGATATCCGATTCTTCTACTTATTCTTGTTATTTTTAATGCAAGCGGATACGTGTTTGGGGTATTCTTGTTTGGCCGGTATTTACGCAGAAGCCAATCATTAACTGTCCCTGAGTATTTTGGCAATCGCTTTCAATCAAACAAAGTGCGGATGGCGGCCGCTATTACGACAGTACTTGGTATTGCCGCTTACCTCGTAGCGGTAACACAGGGAGCTGCCCTCCTATTGTCCGAAATTTCCGGTGTTTCGTACGCCGCTGCTTTGCTTATCATGTGGATCGTATATTCTTCGTTCACAATCTTATCAGGTGCAAGAGGCGTCATGGTTAATGATACGATTATGTTCTTCTTGTTTTCTATCGCGACGTATCTAGCTTTTCCGTTCATCATCAAAGCGGCTGGTGGATTTCCCGATGCTATTACAAAAGCGGCCCATTTGCCCGCCCGGCCTGATTTGCTAAGCTGGCATGGTATTACGGGATCTGGTGCGTATATGGGTACACCGTGGGAGGCGCTAGCTTGGGCTGTCATTATGGGCTTAGTATGGGGAGCGGTCGTCGCCATTAGTCCCTGGCAGTGCAGCCGCTATCTGATGGCTAAAAATGAACATGTGGCCATTCGCTCAGGCGTATGGGCTACTATCTCCATTATCACGATTTATCTTTTTCTTCACATTAGCGTTTCAACCATCACGACAATCAAGGCCGATATCGCTCCTTCTGAAAAAGTGTTCGTCTGGGCGGCGATGAATATCGTGCCGACATGGTTGGGTGTTATTATCATCAGCGGTATTATGGCCGCCGCACTGTCTTCTTGTTCAAGTTTTCTTCAACTCATCGGAAGCAGCATTACGCGGGATATCATGGAACAGTCACGGAATAAAACCTATTCGGACAAGCAGCTACTGCGTGCAAGCCGCATTTCTAGGATCTGCATTCGGCGTGGTAACCGATGCGGAACGGACGTTCCGGGAAAAAATCTTGCAGCGTCCAGCCGTTCCGGACGAAGCCAAAGAAATGGCCGTTACGCGCAGGTATCCAGGGTATTTGATGATAAGCGGCATTATGGTTATCGCCGTTACATTCGTATTCTATTACTGGCCTGCTTTTCTTATTATGCCGTAGCAGAAAAACGAATATACCGAACCTTTTACGCATTAAGTCGATGTAAAAAAGGTTCGGTTTTCCCAGCTTACCTTTTCTGTGAAAATCACGAAAAAAGAAGGAGAAGGAAAGAGGAAATGAGATCCAGGGAAGAAAAAGGCCTTCGCCTTTTTCTACATTAAAATCCTCTCCTCGTTCCCTTCTCACTTTTCCCTCATGCCGCAAAAGTCAGCCGCTACTTGTCCTGTTTCTGCTCTAATGCCGCCTTTAACATCTCGCCCAGATTCAATGTCAACCCTTCGTCACTGCTGTATTTCTTAAGCAGCACTTTCTCCTGGCGTTTGTTTACTTTTCCGCCGCCGGACACGTCTTCAAGTTTCTCCACTACATTGCATGGCTTGCATTGAAAGAACTTACCCGCTTTGCCGTTTCGCAACTCCATTCGCTTCTTGCATTGCGGACAACGCCGGTTGGACAACTGTTTCTCGGCAGAACGCTTATAGCCGCACTCCCGGTCCGGGCATACCAGTATCTTGCCGCGCTTTCCTTTAATTTCGCGCAGGTTTTGGCCGCATTCGGGGCACTTGGAACCCGTTACGTTGTGTGGCTTATACTCAACTTCACTTGCGGCGATTTCTTTTACAAGCGCTGCGGCCTGGCGGCGGATGCCGGATAGAAAACGCTTGGCGTCTCCTTTTCCGCGCGCAATATCTTCAAGCTGGCGTTCCCATTTTGCGGTCAATTCCGGCGAACGCAACTCCTCGGCCACCAATTCGATCAGCTGCGTCCCTTTTTTCGTCGGATATAAGCGGTTTCCCTGCCGCTCAATCGTATCCGTATTCAACAGCTTCTCGATAATATCAGCCCGTGTGGCGGGCGTTCCCAGGTTATTTTTTTCCATCCGCGCAAGCAAATCCGATTCCGTAAACCGCAGCGGCGGTTTAGTAAGATGGCTTTGAATGACGCTGTGCTTGACATTCACGCTGTCTCCTTCACGCAACGGCGGCAGCGTCTGATCCGCCGTATCCTCATCGTCGCTCTCCTCGTCGGGTGCAGCAGCATCCGCCCCGTATACTGCTTTCCAGCCCGCATCTTTCATGACTTTTCCCCTGGCGTGAAACGTCTCACCTGCCACATCCACAGTCAGTTGAATCTGCTCATAACGATACGGAGAGTAGAAAAGCGCAATGAAACGCCGCACGATCAAATCGTACAATTTGCGTTCATCGTTCGTTAACTCACCCAAGCGCACCGGCTCTTCCGTCGGGATGATCGCGTGGTGGTCGGTGACTTTACTGTCGTCGACAATGCGTTTGGTGATGGGCAGCGATTTCTGTTTGAGTAGCGGTCGCACTAACTGCGCGTAGGGTCCTACTTCGATGCTGTTGAGACGGCTTCTTAGCGTGTGTACCATATCGCTTGTTAGGTGACGTGAATCCGTGCGCGGATATGTCACCAGCTTATGCTGTTCATATAGCTTCTGCAGCACATTGGATGTGTGCTTGGCCGAAAATCCGTATCGCTTGTTGGCGTCACGCTGCAGCTCAGTCAGATCATAGGCAAGCGGTTGCGGCTCCGTTTTCTCACTCGTTTTCAAACTAATAACCTTCCCTATTCGGCCTTCGATTTTCCGATCAATCTCCTGTGCCGTTTCTTTGTTAAAGATGCGGCCGTCCTGATTTGCTTTGGACCGCCATGTGCCGGTAAATGCGCCGAAGTCGGCGGTCAACGTCCAGTATTCGGTCGGCTTAAACTTCCGGATTTCTTCTTCGCGTCGGATGATCATCGCAAGCGTCGGCGTCTGTACACGGCCTGCGGCCAGTTGGGCATTGTACTTGCTGGTCAGCGCCCGGGTGATGTTCAGCCCGATAAGCCAGTCGGCTTCTGCACGACATACGGCAGACTGATACAGATCATCATATGCCGGTCCCGGTTTGACGCTGGCAAATCCTTCTTTAATCGCTTTATCCGTTTGCGAAGAAATCCACAGCCGCTTGAACGGCTTCCTCCATCTAATCATCTCCATAATCCAGCGGGCGACCAATTCCCCTTCCCGTCCGGCATCCGTTGCGATAATCAAGTCCTTGATGTCGCCTCGCTTCGCCAGCTGCGAGATGGCACGGAACTGATGGGACGATTCTTTGATGACTTTCAGCCGCATACGATCGGGTACAATCGGCAGGTCTTCGAGCCTCCACGTCTTGTATTTCGGATCGTAGTCTTCCGGCTCGGCTAATTCGACAAGATGGCCAAGCGCCCAGGTCACAATATATTTCGGTCCTTCGATATAGTTTTTATGTTTTTGAGTGCAGCCGAGTACACGGGCAATCTCTCTGCCTACGCTCGGTTTCTCAGCAAGAACTAATGTCTTCATCTGGCATCTCCTTTATCTCCAATGTATAACGTAAAAAACGGCCAAATAAAAATCTTCTAGCGGCATCACTAGAAGATTGTATCTGCAAGCCTTATGTCGAATGTTTCTCTTTAGTAAAACTATACACCAAAACGAACGGTATCGTCAAAGGCCTCTGTTTCATCGCGTTATTCGCGGGAGGTTTCCCTTATATCGACAATTTTCCAGGGGGATTCTTTCGTCTTTCTCTCGATGTGGAACGTCACTTTTCTTGTTTCCACGCTTTGCCCTGCACGATCTACCCGAATTTCCACGGGAATCTCCAGCATTAGCTTGTCCGTTTCCGCTTCTGCTTGCTGATATTTTGATACCCGGCGAAATGTGTGGACGTCCTGCAATTCTTTTTCGACCTCAGCAAGCCGCGGGTGAGCGGGATTGAAAAAGAAATACGGCAAAACCTGCTTTTCCTTTACATTCACAGCCCCGATAAAGCTATCGATAAATTCATAAGGGGACACGTTTTTAAAATACGCATCCAATTTCCCGGCTGCTTTATGAATCATTAGATGATGTTCCGCATCTTTATTGTTTGAGACGTGCGTGCGGCTATTTAGAAAGTGGATACAAAAATGGCCCGAAAAACCGTTGTTCGGAATCCCGTCTCCGCCATGGGGCATTCCCTGCATGGAGGCCGCGTAGTATCGTCCGTCTTTTTCGACAAGAACGGCTTTTCTTTTCCAGCTCCATTTGCCCTGATAAATTTGTTTCATTACTTTTGTGTCTGCTTTCGTAAGCGGCTGCACGTCCGCATGATGCTTGCCTGCCCTGCGCTGGGCTTTAAACGTTAAGCCTGTCTCCATATCCAAGACCGTAATAACGGATTTATTCGGGATTCGTTCTTTCACTTCATCCCATGACAGCAGCGCTCCGTAATGGGAAGCGGCAACCATATTGCCATAAGATTTCAGCTTCTCGCTCCATTTCCGTGAAATGATCAGCTGCTCACGGGCAGAAGGAGCAAATACATGCCCTGCGTTATCCAGGTAGTACATGTCTTCCTTACCCCTGTACCGCAGTGTAAGGTAGCGATCGGTTGCCGGAAGCTGGTTTACCTGTACTCTTTTAGCTCGATGAATCACCTGCGCGATATCATCCGATATGACTTTAAGGTGGGATTCGTGCTCTGCTGCAAGCGTGCTTTTGACGGTAATCAGGATATAGCTCTCCGCATTGTTTTGTGTCACCCCGGACATTCCCGTACAGAAAACGAACGCTGCCACACATAGCTCAATCCAAAAAAGACGCAGCCTCTTCATACATACCTCCTTGTCCAAACATCTGTGTTTGTTTAATCTATTCCTTAGTCTATTCTCAAAACAAAAAGCGATTCTGTATTCGACAGTATTTCATGGGCATAATAAATTTTATAACTTATTTTTCTAAAGCAACTATGGTAAAATATAATCGAGGTGGTAGTAATGAAACATGATAAGACACTGTGCCCCCGATTTGAGGCCGCATTTGAACTTCTGGGCAAACGGTGGACCGGGCTTATTATTCAATCGCTGCTGGATGGCCCGAAGCGTTTCAGCGAAATAAAGGACATCATTCCAAACATGAGTGACCGTATGCTGGCGGAGCGATTTAAGGAGCTGGAACAGGCCGGTATCGTGAATCGCCACGTCTATCCGGAAACGCCTGTACGCATTGAGTATGAGCTTACGGACAAAGGAAAAGCGCTGCAGCCGGTGATGGAACAGGTGCAGTGCTGGGCAGAGGACTGGATATGAGAAGTTTTAGCATTCACCTTTGTTAATGGGTGGATGTTTTTTGTTTGTTTTATACGCAGTATTTTAATTCTGTTCCTTAGCTACACAAATATCGCGCTTTTTATTGTTAACATAAATAAAATTATGTTAACAATAATCTGGACCAACTTGTTATTTTACTACTACATACTAATTTCCCCTCCATAAAAAGCTTTATCACTAGCGACCATTCCTTGATTTTGACAAAAAAAACGCCTGCATGCCACAGGCGTCAATGATATTTCGTAACATTTCGCTTAGAACGCTCTGTTCTCTTTTTTACCGGGTCGGCACACGCGTCTCTGCGGCCAGATTGATTAACCCGTTGCCTTCCGCCTGCGGTCCGTAGCCGAGCGGCACGGTGCGTTTGCACAGCTGGGCATACAGCTCGTCTTCCGTCAACGAGCGTCCGAACTCTCGCTCGCAGCGATTGATGATCAGCGCGAGCGCTCCCGCGACATGCGGGGTGGCCATCGACGTACCTGACAGCACGCCGTATTTGCTTCCCGGATACGTCGACAAAATCCTGACACCCGGCCCTACCACATCCACCTGATTGTTCGTATTCGAGAATTCGGCCAGACGTCCTTGCAAATCGACCGCTCCTACCTGAATGACTTCATTATAAGAACCCGGATAAGAAAGCTCCGGAGTATTCGGATCGTTATCTCCTTCGTTGCCTGCAGCGACGACTACCAGTACTTGACTCCGCACTGCTTTGATAATCACCTCATGCAGCGCCGGCTCATTATCCGGGCCACCCAACGACATTGTAATTACCCGGACGCGCTCCCCATTTGGTCCTCTCCAGGCAAGCGCATACTCGATCGCGTCAATAATCCATTGATAGTCTCCGCTTCCCTCACCCGTTAACACTTTCAAGATCAGCAGGCTTGCCTTCGGCGCCACGCCGGCCACCCCATTGTTATCGTAGACAGCAGCCACAGTGCCGGCCACATGCGTACCGTGATAATGATTATCTTCATACCGTTCCGGGTCTCCGTCATAATCGGTGGTAAAATTCCGGCCCCCGATAATATTCGGTGCCAGGTCGGGGTGATCAAGCTGACAGCCGGTGTCAAGCACCGCGACTACTACGCCTTCTCCATAGTCCGCTGCCTCCCACTCTCCGGGTGCTTGAATCATTTCCACCCCCTGAGGCACTTCGTTCGTCTGCTCCATTACTTCATTAACTGCGGTCGGGAATAAATGCATCTTACTCATCCTATCGTCTCCTCTCAATTTTAACTGCCGCTGCTTACAGAAAAAGATACTTGAGAAGTTTACTTTACGATTTCGAGAAATTCCCAAAAGCCCGGGGTTGTGCTGGTATCAAAACGGCGAATCGCTTTGACAATCTCTTCCTTAATCTCTTGCTCTACATCATCACGGTTGCCATGCGGAATTAATCGGCTTGATTTTTTAATCTTCGGCTCGAACAGATGCAGAATGGCGCGAATTGCTTCCGGGTCGTTATTCCGCGCCTGCCTCGTCAAATCATACAGCGTCTTCACCCGCCTCACCTCTTCCGCATTTCATCCATCATGTCCTGCACTGCTTCGGATAATTGATGGAAACTTTTCTCGAGCCGGAGCAGCAGGTAGAACGTCACTACAATTGGAAAACCGACATTGCGAATCAGATTAATCCATTCGCTCGGGTCCAACGGTCTCACCCTCTCTATAGAATGCGCGCAGGGAAACGAGCGCCCTGCTGTATGATTTGGATACGGATTGCTGGGAGATACCAAGAACTTGTCCGATTTCCTCATGCGTAAGATGGTACAGAAAATACAGTTCAAGAATAGTAAGCTGCCGTTTGGTCAGACGTGTAAGCGCCCTGTATAGAGCCGGGTGGGAGATGTGTTCTGAAAGGCTCTTCGCATTGCGTACGACAATGTCCATCACATCGTCTTTTTTATCCGGAAGCTTTTGCTCCCATTCGTGTTTATCAGGTTGCGGTGTGCAAAAAAGCGTGGAATACAGGTTCGAGATGAAGATGCACTTCTTTGTGCACAAACGGATATTTTTCCATATCATCCCTCCTTATATTCTATTAAAGAAGGAAACAACCGGATGTTTAACAACCCCGCTTGCAAGAATCCTTCTAAACGAATAGGCTTGTCCAACGTAGATACGCGTTGCGACCTAGGAGACATATGACAAAATAACCAGAAGAAAAGACAGGAATCAACAGGAGTTCTGCTGCTTCTATGGAGAGAATAAAAGAGGAAAGAAACAAGAATGCTTGTCTTTGTGTTATACGTATTTAGTTTTTGTATCAAACATTCCTGTTCTTTTATAGATTAGGGG
>NZ_BJXX01000148.1 GCF_007991215.1 Aneurinibacillus danicus | reverse complement strand
ATATTTCATAAACCGCGGGTTGACCCCACAGAAACTTCGCCGCATCTGGAAGTATGAGATTTTACCGTATCTGGAAGAGTATTTCGCCTTTGAGCCGGAGCGTTTGCAGGAATTCGAGTTGGATGCACTGCTGGACGAAGGGGAGAATACGAATGGTGAATGAGAAACCGCTATATAAAATGAAAGAGTATGGGACGATAAACGGTGTCCGGCTTTCTGTGAAAAGCGCCGAAATATTGCAAAGAGAGTTTGGACATGTTCTTTCGCTTCGTGCTATACCCGGTAACGCATGGGAGATAACGGCTTTTTCTTACGTGGGGCGTATTGAGCTTCCGGATGCCGTTTTCCTCATCCTGCCCAAGCTGCCGATCGAAACCGTATGGGATTGGCTTGTCTGGGCATATGATATTTCCTCGCTGCGGTTTTATCCCCCTGTCACTACGCTTGCAGAAATGGTCGGTGATCCGGAGTGGTTGGTAAAGTTTTTTGTGAAAGAATGTCGCTCGCTTTGCCGGACGGGATTGCGTACCGGATACCAGGCACATACCGAAGCGCTTGAAGAGGTGCGGGGCCAGTTGCAAACCACAGCTACGCTGCGCCGCTGGATGAAGCAGGAATATCGGTTTGTCTGCGAATATGACGAACCGACCCACTGGGTCCGGGAAAACCGATTGCTGTATGCCGGTCTGCGCGATATGGTATCCGGACGGTATAAGGATGCGCGTGTAGGACGCGATATTCGAAATTTGCTTGCACTGTTTGAGCCGCAGGAAGGCAAAGCAGCCGCCGCTTTGCCTGTATCAGTCAGGGATAAGCTGGCAGAGCTTGCACGCCTGCCGCTGACCCGGTTAAACCGGCATTATGCTCGGGCGTTTACCTGGCTCCGGCTATACTGGCGTGCGACCTCCGTTTCCATAGGCGAAGGAGGAGTGCCATATGAAAGCTTTGTGCTCGATATGAATGAGCTGTTCGAGAGCTACATCGCCCGCCGGCTGACAGAGGAGCTGCGTCCGCACGGCATTGCGGGACATGCCCAGACCCGTCATTGGCTCGGTGAGACAGGTGGGATTCGCATCGTTCCTGATTTGATTCTCAAGGACCGGTCAGGCCGGGAAGTGGTGCTGGATACAAAATATAAGCTGCGCACTGCACAGTCGGAGAACCCGGACGTATTTCAGATGCTTGCCTATATGACCGCCCGCCGCGCCTCTGCTGGAATCTTATTGTATGCCGCAGGTCCGGAGCGGGCCGATAAAATCAAACACACGGATAAAACGATATACCGGTGGAGTCTGCAAAGTGAGGTTTCGGATTCTTACGAAGCCCATGAGAAGAAGCTAACATGTATCATAAGCCGTATTATTCATCAATTCCAGAAAGAGCAGTTATCCTAATGATAGCTGCCTTTTTTTCATAATTGCAAGAAAATACCCACTGCCATTATCTTTATCGGAGCAGGTTTCATTTTCGGCGCAAGCCGTATGCTGATGGAGACGGATGAGTCGCCTGAGGCGCTGTGCAAGAAAGTAACATCACCGAACGGCACAACGGCTGCTGGACTTACGGCGCTTGCGGAAAACGGCTGCGGCAAAGCCATCGAAGCCGCCATCAAAAGCGCAGCGAAGCGCTCACGTGAACTGAGCGAGGAGTTTGAAAGAGTTCCTGTCCGCTCTTAATTATAGAAAAAGGTTCCCCCACTCTGTTTATCATTATCAAGACCTAAATTACAAAAGCCCTAAAAAATAGGGGAGAGCACATATTATACATGACTAATATGTGCTCTCCTTTTATTATTTCTTCAACTAACGCACCCTTCGTTCAATAAACTTACGTAAGCGACATTATCGGACGTCTAATGTAAAAATTATAGGATCATCTTACTATATTTCCACTTGATATTTTCATACAGGATTGCCATCACATACACGTCAAACTAACAAAACAATAACCCAAGGGAACGGTAAAGTTCCATGGTTTTATTTTCTCAAGAAATTTGGATCATATAGCCGGGTCGCATTAATAAATATAATCAAATTAAAAACAATTAATATGATTATTTTTACATTAATTCTAAAAAATGGTTAATTTTTATATTGTTTTGTGATATTATTTTACCAGTTCTTAAGGAGGGTGATGTATTTTGAAAAAAATTAAGCAGTTAACATCAGTAATTTTATTAGTATCTTCTTTATCTATTACCACATCAGGATTTGCAAAAAGCGTAGATCCCGTAACAACGGAAAGTAATTCGGCAGTAATCAAGGCGCTAAGTGATGAAACTATATCACAGAACCAAATTGATCAATTACTAAAGGAACAAAAAGATTTTGAAAAGAAACAAGAAGTACAGAAAAACGAAGGAAACAGTAAATCAGCACCCATTTCAACCCAAGGTATTGATTTCAAAATACTTTTTAGTAAATTCAGTAATCAAGAAAAAACAAAAACAAATTGCAAAGCTGATCTTTATCTATATAACATAGGAACTAGTAGTTGGGACTTGGTTACAGGGAAAATTAAAGTTTATACTGAAACTAAACGTGGTTCTGGGAACTATGTTTTAACTGGCTCGATACCTGTTACTGAGTCAAAAATTGCCCCATCCTTACTAGGAAGACTTGCCAAGTCTGTTTCAGTACCTCATTATGGTAGCAGGGTATTTTTTAAAGCAGAATTAGCAGGCTATGATAAAGGAAAACTTGTAGGTAGTTTAAAAGACGCATATGCATATTTTGATTAAATATTAAATAAAGATAGGAGGGAAAATATATTATCTATTATAGATAATATATTTTAATTATTATGACGAAAGTAAAACCGCCCATTTACCTACACACATATTTTCAACTTGATTTTTGCGATTTAAACGAATTAGTTGGAAAAGATATTATTATTTTCAAACCAAATGACGGCTCTATATATCTTAAACAGGTTACGATTGATGAAATTCGTACCTATGCTGATAAGGAAAGTAAGATTATAGAATTAACAGAAATGAAGAAGTCTAAAGAGATATGGGGAATCTAGGAGTTGCCCCTTAAATTTAAGATGTCCCGTCACTTGCCTATCAAAAATACAAACTAACAAAACCACCATGACTTTTCAGTCGCAACCACAATGTGAAAATGATGGGAAGGCCGGTTGACTTTTACGTTACGAAGGAAAAAGAAGGAGAGAACGACGAGAGAATAAATTCCATGTGAAAAAAGATGAAGGACTTTTTTTTTCTCATACACCGTTTATATGGAATGATAAGGTGGTGAATGTCTGGCTGATAAGAAAAAGCCACAGTCCGAATAAGGAGCGTGGCTTTTGCGGTTCTTATACGGTTATTGAATTTTTTTGCTCGCGTTTGACATAGACGCGATACAGAATGAAGGCCAGTACAGAAATGATCATGCCTGAGACATATGGCATGCCTATCTGCATGGAATACAGAGCGCCTCCGACCGGAGGACCGGCGATGCGGCCCAGCGAGTCGAACGAGGACAATAACCCTGTAGCGCTGCCCTGTCCGACTTCCGTCCGCTTCGTAATCAAAGCGGATACGCTCGGTCGAATGACCCCGTTGCCAATGCCGAAGATGGACAGGAAAATGGCCGCAGTCGTAAAACTGTCTGTCAGCAGAATAAGACCGAAACCAATCGCGGACACTACAAGACCCATCTGGATGACGGCGCCTTCACCGAATCTCTTCGTCAACTGTCCGACAAGGCCGCCCTGTACGATGGCCCCGGCAAATCCCATAATCATAAAAATATAACCAAGATGAGTCGTGCCGATGCCTGCACGGTCAAACGCAAAATAGGCGAATGTGGCTTCAAGTCCCGCCAGTGAGAAGGAAACGAAAAATTGCAGCACATACAGCACCGTTGTCGGGCCACTGAACGCTTTCCAGCGCGATTCTTTCACGCCGGAAGTCGATACGGCTCGTTTTTCAGGCGGCAGAGATTCCTTTAGGAAAAGCAGTACGAATACAAACGTGACCGCCGACACAATTCCTGCGATGAAAAACGGCGTACTCAGACTTGTTTTGGAGAAAATACCGCCAATAGCCGGGCCGAAAATAAAACCGAGCCCCACCGCCGCGCCAATGATCCCCATACCTTTCCCGCGGTTTTCCGGCGTGGTAATGTCCGCAACGTACGCCATTGTGGTCGGCATGTTGGCAGATGAGAGAAAACCGGCAAGAATCCGGGCTGCAAACAGCATCCACAGCTCCGTCGAGACGGCAAAGAGAAAAAACGACAGCGACAGACCGGCAATTCCAATCAGCATGACCGGCTTGCGCCCGATTCTGTCGGAAATTCCACCCCATATCGGAGCGAACAGCAGCTGCATCAATGAATAGACAGCCATTAGCCATCCGAGCTGCGTCGGTGTTGCGCCGATTTGTTCCGCGAAGAACGGCAGGACCGGAATAATAATGCCGAAGCCTATCATTACGAGAAACATAACCGCAAATAAAATGGGGAGCGCTCTTTTGTTTTCCATGTATCACACCTCATTAGGATAAGTCCATAAATTCCCTTGTTTTTAACTAATCTGACTGTGATTATACGACTTTGTAACTTGTATAGTCAAGTATGACTAATAGTGCATCATCTGTATGTACAATTTTTTACTGCTTTATGGAAATAAAAGAACAAGCAGCCGTCATCTGCGGCTGCTTTTCTCGTCATCCGGCTCCTTAGATTCCATTTTCTTTCTATCTCTGCGGCTTAATATCATCCCAATGATAATCCCTACAATGATAATCAGCGCGAGAGTGGCCGCCGTACCAAAAGCCAGATAAATCATTGCCATATTATATCACCCTGCCGTTCGTGTGATGGACTTGTTCGTATTTATTCTACCATAGATCTGCCCGTCCTACTCATTTCGCAAAAAAACACCATGGCTTTTCAGCCGCAACCCCGACACGAAAATGAGGAGAAGGGCGGCTGACCTTTGCGGAGGACGCTAACCATAAGTAAAAAGAAGGATTGATTTTCCAGGGAATGCGATAAGGGAATAAGGGGGAAAAGGAATTCCTGCGCTGATAGAGAATATAATTTATGATTCATATAGATAAAGTGGGAGAGGGATTCAAAGCCATGTTTTTCGAAGATATTCAACCGCAAAAATTGAAAGATTTCCTGAATGATCCGACACATGAGACATTTAGAGAGCTGCTTCTTCACAATACGGGAGAGACAGATTTCCTCGACTTCAAAATGAAGTGGATTGATCTCACCAAGCTGGCAAAACACATACTTGCCATTGCCAATTCCGGCGGCGGCTGCATCATTGTCGGCGTCAGCCAAAAAAGTGACGGCAGCGCTTCGCTCGATGGTCTTTCCAATGCAGATTTTCTAGATAAAGCCGACGTAGACAACAAGCTGGACAATTATCTCCCGAATTGGTTGAAATACAGAACGGAAGATTTTATTTTTGACAGCCAGGACGTCGAACCGCTTCGCGGAAAGAAATTTCAAGTGTTGATTATCGAGTACGATCCAAAATACGTACCATATACATCTATTATCAGTCGCGGCGAACTACGCTATGGTGCTATCTATATCCGGCAGGGCACGAAGTCGATAGAAGCGTCCAATGAAAATCTGGTAGATATGATTCTAAGAAAAGTAAAGTCCGGCGGCTCATACACAACCGAATTGAGCCTGCAGGAGCACCTGACCCAGCTCAAACAACTATACTATGAACGCAACAAGCAGTCGGACGAAGAATATGAAACGTTCATCGAGCAAACGATTGCGCTAAAGCAGCGCAGAATTGAACAAATTCTTGATATCGAAAATCTAAAAGAAGAACCATCGACACAAAGACAAAAGTGAAGACATGATTCTTCATCTGTGTCGAAATAGCGCGAGAAGAATTGGTTGTGCTTTCCGGTTTTCTCCCATAACATTCTAGAAGAGCAGCGAAAAGAGAGAAAAACAAACACAAGGGAGGAACAGGTGAAGAAGCTCCAACGAACGTCTTTGCTGATTATGCTGTCGATTACAGTATGCGCTACGGTGCTGTACGCAGTTTCAGCCGCCGTAACCGGTACATTTCAGCCAGCGGCTGTAGGTAAAATCGAGACGGCTGGGCCGAAGAAACCACCGAAGCCGCCTGATGTCGCGGAGGAAAAGCAAGTGAAGAAAAAAACGATACATTCCGTCACCATCAGTGCGGCGGGGGACGTGACGATCGGCACAGACGAGAATTTTCCTTATATGTTCAGTTTTCCGTATGAAGTGAAGAAAAACGGATATGCCCATTTCGGCAAGCACATCCGTGGCATATTTGACAAAGACGATCTCACCATCGTTAATTTAGAGACGACATTGACGACCGCCAAGGTGAAAGCGGTGAAAAAATTCCGCTTCAAAGGCGCGCCGGATTACGCGCAGATTCTTACGCTATCAGGCATGGACGCGGTCAATCTTGCCAACAACCATACCCGTGATTATCTCCGGCAAGGGTATGAAGATACGATAAAGACGTTGAAGAAATATCGCATCGCTTATTTTGGCTATGACAACAAATACATAGCCGGGATAAACAGCATCCCCGTCGGACTTCTGGGATATGAGGGCTGGGAGAATACGCAGAAGCTAAGAAGGACGATTATGGCTGACATCGCCGAGCTCAGGCGGCGGGGCACACAGGTCATAATTGTCAGTTTCCACTGGGGAGTGGAGCGCAGCCATTATCCGAATGCGGTACAAAAAGCGTTAGGCCGACACGCGATAAATCAGGGGGCTGACCTGGTGCTCGGGCACCATCCGCATGTAATGCAGGGGATCGAGCAGTACAGAGGTAAGTATATCGTATATAGCCTGGGGAATTTTATGTTTGGCGGAAACCGAAATCCCTCCGACAAAGATACATTTATTTTTCAGCAGACGTTTTATGTGCAGAACGGAAAGCTCTCAGATAAAAAAGAGATTCGTCTAATACCGGCTTTGATTTCGTCAGTGAAGGAAAGGAACAATTATCAGCCCCTGCCGCTTGAAGGAGCGGAAGCGAAGCGTGTGCTAAGCCGATTGAAGAAGTATACAAATCATCTCGGAAAGTTTGATTGGTCTGTTTTGAAATAATTCCGCGTGTATAATCACCCGGAATTTTCTTTATTCCAATCCCTATATTACTGCATAGTAGTCAGAATATTGCCGCGGAAATAATGAGCGTGTTATATCGATGGCCCTTGCAAAGTGAAGCTGCTCTTTCACCCAAATAAAGTTGACTTGTAAACATGTTAATGATAATAATCCGCCGTAGATTCGACAAAATGAGACAAAGCACAAGAACAGCGTCCCATCGCTTTTTTCACTTTCTATGCTGGATGAGCCGTTTGCCGCGAAAGCGTAAGCTGCTTTGAAAGGCAAAAAGGCCTTTCGGATGGATACATCGCTGGATACGGTATATGCGATTATTTTACCCGGAAAGTAGAGGAAAGCCTGGCCGGGGTATTATCTTTATGAAATAAGTATGGTAAAATAATAATCACAATATTTTATTAATATTAAATATTTGGAACGAAGAGGCCAGGTTATTACCGAAAGCATGATCGCACCATTTGCAAGATGCCGGATGCCGCTCACGATTTTTTGCGAATATACAATGAAAGGGAGAATTTGTATGAGCGAAAAATATCAGCATATTGTCATTAAGAAGGACGGCAAGATAATGGAATCGTACATCCGGAAAATCGAAGGTGGCCGGGAAGGCAAGGCAGAAGAGAAGACGGCTTCGGGCAAAGAGCTTCATAAAAATAAATAATAAAAAATTCGATCTAGGCTTAACAGAAGGCCGTTGGCGTGTTGCCAACAGCCTTTTATTATTATTTTATTCGATAGGAAAGAAGGGCAGGGATAGACATGATATTTAAGGAGATGCCGTTGCAAGCGCACATTGCCGAAACAAAAGCTGCTTCTCATTCGCTGGGAAATACGGCTCCTTATACTGTCTTTCCGGACAGGGAGCAGGAGATTGCCGATTTTCTTACATACGCCCGTCAAAATGGAAAGACCGTCATTCCGATGGGAGGAGGAACCAAGCGGGGATTTGGGGGAACGGAAGAGGCCGCCGACTTCATTCTGTCGCTCTCCCGCTGCACCGGTATCGTCGAGCATTCACCGGGCGATATGATTGTGACAGTGCGGCCCGGCACGACGCTACAGGAATTACAGGATAATCTGGCGGAGTATGGGCAGAAGCTCCCGCTCGATCCGGCCTGGCCGGAGTACGCTACCGTCGGTGGGATCGTTTGCGCCAACGATAGCGGCCCGAAGCGATTACGCTACGGGTCGGCCCGCGACCATGTGATTGCCATGCGCGTGGTGTACCCGGACGGAAGCGTAATCCGGACGGGTGCGAAAGTGGTGAAAAACGTGGCAGGGTATGACATGAACAAGCTGTTCATCGGCTCGATGGGGACGCTGGGCGTGCTTAGCGAACTTTCATTTAAACTGCGTCCGCTGCCCAAGGCAGAGAGCCTGATGCTGCTCACTTTTCCTGATTCGCCGATGGACGGGATCCGCACATTTTTACAAGAACTCCAGAACTCGATGCTGGAGCCTGTGGCGCTGGAGTTGATCAATCCGGTTCTCGCCGGACGACTGGGGGATAGTCTCAGCTATATGCTGGCCGTTTCATTTGAGGATGTGGAAAGTGCGGTGCGGTACCAGGAGGAGTGGGTGCGCGTTCACATGCCGGAGATGGCGCAGTTGACCGTGCTGGCGCAGCAGGAAGCCCGGGAATGGTGGAAAGCGTTTGCGCGCGTGTCGCCCCGTGGGTCCGAAGAAGAAACAGCAGACGCACGGGTGGCGGTGAAAATCGGAAGCAAGAATATGGATATCCCGGATATTGTGGCCGCCTGTCATAAAGTGGGCCAGGTCCGCAACCTTATGGTAGAGGCGCATGGCGGGGCAGGACACGGTATTTCACATGCATATGTAGAAGGGAAGAGCGAAGATGAGCTGATAGCCGGCATTGAAGATATTCGCCGCATGGCCGTGGAGAGAGGCGGTTACGCCATCGTGCGGCACGCCCCGCTTTCGCTGCGGCGCAGGCTGGATATATGGGGAGAGAAACCGAAGTACTTTTCATTGCTCGAAGGGATTAAGCGTACGATCGACCCATACCGCGTCTTGAATCCGGGTCGATTTGTAGGAGGGATATAATGATGAGCCAATCAGGTACCGAAATTGTGAAACCGCATACAGAACCGGTCGTTTTTGCCACCATGAGCCCGTTGCAGGCGGCGGAGGAAGACAAATACTCTGCCTGTGTCCACTGTGGTATGTGCTTAGAATCATGTCCGACATATGACGAGCTGGGGCACGAACATCAGTCTCCGCGCGGGCGGGTGCATTTGATGAAGGCAGTAGCCCAGGGCAAGATGGACATTAGCGAAGCGTATGCTGATCCGATCTTCACCTGTTTGGACTGCCGGGCCTGCGAAACCGCCTGTCCCTCCGGCGTACAAGTCGGTACGCTCATCGAGGAAGCGCGCGGTCACATCCGTCAGGCTATCCCGCTGACAGGGTGGAAAAAGACGGTGAGTCGTACTTTTTTGCGCGGGCTGTTTCCGCATCCTTCACGCCTGCATGCGCTAGGCAAAGCACTGAAAGTATACCAGCGGAGCGGGCTTGGGAAATTTGTCCGCAGGACGGGACTTATCAATATTGCGCCGCCGCATATACGGGAGATGGAAGCGATTATGCCGCAGATAACGGAGCCGGTGCTTATCCGGTATCCTCAGGGCGTACCTGCCGAAGGGGAAGCGAAAATGAGGGTGGCGCTGTTTACCGGATGCGTGATGGACGTGATGTTTAGCGACATTAACGAAGCGACCATCCGCGTCTTGATCCGGAACGGCTATAGTGTGGAACTGCCACAGGAACAGCGCTGCTGCGGTGCGCTGCATGTGCATGCCGGGGATCGGGAAGAAGGAAAGCGTTTGGCGCGCAAAAACATTGACGCTTTTCTTGCCTCAGGAGTGGACAAAGTGATTGTCAACGCAGCCGGCTGTGGTTGTGCGCTTAAAGAGTACCCGGAGCTATTGAAAGATGATGTGCAGTATCGGGATAAAGCGGAAGTGTTTGCGGAGAAAGTGGAGGATATCACAAAATTCCTGCATGAGTACGGCTACCGAAAACCCCGGGGAAAACTCGACACGCGGGTAACATATCATGATGCCTGTCACCTCGCGCACGGACAGGGCATTCGCCAGGAGCCGCGCGATTTGCTTGCGAGCATTCCCGGTATACAGATGATACCGCTGCCGGATGCGGACCGCTGCTGCGGCAGTGCGGGCATCTATAACCTAACCAATCCGGAGATGGCGGCCAGTATTCTCGACAAGAAGATGGAGAACGTACCTGCTGCGGCAGAGGTAATCTCAATGGGCAATCCGGGCTGCATGCTGCAGATAGCGATGGGTGTTGCTAAATACGGGCGAAGCCAAAAAGTGGTGCACACGGTACAACTGCTTGATTGGTCTTATCAGAAGGAAGAACAGAATGAGCGTACGGAGGAGGTACGGTAGATGACGAGAGCTGATTCGCTCATTCAAGAGCTAATCGAGATTGTAGGAACCCGGGGGGTCTTATACCGAAAGGAAGATTTGCTCGCCTATGAATGTGACGCGTATACGATTCACCGGGGGATGCCGCGGGCCGTTGTGTTTCCGGCAACTACGGAGGAGGTCGCCGGCGTTGTAAAACATTTGCACAAGCAGCGCATTCCGTTTCTCCCCAGAGGCGCTGGCACGGGATTAAGCGGCGGTGCTATTCCGATTGGGGGAGAAGTCATTATTAGTCTTGTGCGTATGAAGAAGTTGCTTCATGTGGATTTGGAAAACCGGCTTGCCATCGTGCAGCCCGGCTTTGTCAATTTGAAGCTGACACACTCTATCTCGGATAAGGGATATTATTATGCGCCGGACCCGTCCAGCCAGTACGCTTGCACGATCGGTGGCAATGTGGCGGAGAATGCGGGCGGTGCTCACTGCCTGAAATACGGAGTCACAACCAACCACATTCTCGGGCTGGAGGTGGTGCTGCCGAACGGTGAGATTATTGAGCTTGGCGGCGTGCCCGATATGCCCGGTTATGATTTAATCGGGCTATTGACCGGTTCAGAAGGCACGCTTGGCATCGTAACGAAAATTACCGTGCGCATTTTGAAAAATCCGGAAGACAAGAAGACGGTACTCGCCTACTTTGATGAGGTAGAAGACGCCAGCTATGCGGTGTCTGACATTATTGCCGCAGGGATTGTACCAGCGGCGCTTGAAATGATGGACACTGTGGCAATTGAAGGAGTGGAGTGCGGCACGTATCCTGTCGGTCATCCTCCTGGTCTCAAAGCGCTTCTTCTGATTGAAGTGGACGGGATTGCGGCCGGCATTGACGAGCAAATTGACGAAATTGTAGCGGTTTGCAGGCGGCGCAACGTGCTTGAAGTACGGGTCGCACGCGATGAGGCGGAACGGGGCCGGTGGTGGGCTAACCGCAAGACGGCATTTGCGGCCATGGGAACGATTTCACCGGATTATCTAGTTCAGGACGGCGTGATTCCGCGTAGCCGGCTTCCGGAAGTGCTGAACGAAATCCGACAGATTAGCGAGACGTCCGGTCTTCGTATCGCCAATGTATTTCATGCCGGAGATGGAAACCTGCATCCGTTAATCTTATTTGACGCCCGTAAACCGGGAGAGACGGAGCTTGCCGTAAATGTCGGATCGGCCGTGCTCAGGGTATGTGCCGATGCCGGCGGCACGATTACCGGAGAGCACGGCGTCGGCATCGAGAAGAAGGAAGAGATGCGCTATGTGTTTACCGGGGAGGAGATTGAGGCGCAGACACGCGTACGCGAAGTATTCAATCCGGACCACTTATTGAATCCGGATAAATTATTTCCGAAGCCGGGCCGCTGCGCCGAGATGGGGATCATCAGAGAATAAATCATGAAAATTGCATTTCGCTATTTTTTTACAGTTCCTTATCTGATATTTTTAAATAGTAACATAGAAGACAAAACCATGTAATGTAGCCACAAAGAGAAAGGATGAGAGAAATGTTCAAAGAACTGAATCCACCGAGCCGTGTATTGATGGGACCCGGGCCGAGCGATGTGCATCCCCGTGTTCTGAAAGCGATGGCCACACCGCTCGTCGGTCACTTGGACCCGAGCTTTCTACAGATTATGAATGAAACGATGGAGCTAATGCGTACCGTATTCGAGACGAAAAACGAACTGACGCTTGCCATGTCCGGTACAGGTAGCTCTGGCATGGAAACGGTATTCGTAAATTTAATAGAGCCGGGCGATAAAGTTATCATCGGTATTAATGGTTTATTTGGCGAGCGGATGGTCGATGTAGCCGAGCGCTGCGGGGCGGAAGTCATCCGTGTGGAAGCGCCGTGGGGTGAAATCATTAAGCCGGAGCAAATTGAGCAGGCGCTGAAAAATCATGCAAATGTAAAAGCCGTGGCGGTCGTTCATGCCGAGACGTCCACCGGCGCTTTGCAGCCGCTTTCTGAAATCTCTCAACTTGCGCATGCGCATGACGCGCTCCTTATCGTTGATGCCGTTACGTCACTCGGCGGAGTAAAAGTGGGCATTGACGAAAATGAAGTGGACGCCTGCTATAGCGGTACGCAGAAGTGTTTGAGCGCACCGCCGGGATTGTCTCCGGTGACATTCAGCAAGCGGGCCGGCGAAGCGATGGCCAGACGTACATCCAAAGTACAGAGCTGGTATCTGGATTTATCTATGATTCAAAACTACTGGGGACAGGAGCGTTTCTATCATCATACCGCGCCGATCAGTATGAACTACGCGCTGCGGGAGGCGCTGCGTCTCGTGGTGGAAGAAGGGCTTACGGAAACATGGGATCGCCACTGGAAGCTGGGCCGTGCCCTGCAGTCCGGCCTTGAAGCGATGGGCCTCACCCTTCACGTGGTAGCGGACCACCGCCTGCCGCAGCTTACATCCGTATGCATTCCGGACGGCGTAGAGGATATGATAGTTCGCAAACAGTTGCTTGAACAGTTCGGCATTGAAATCGGCGGCGGATTGGGTGCCTTAAAAGGTAAAGTATGGCGCGTTGGCCTGATGGGCTACTCCTGCCAGCCGCGCAATGTGCTTTTATTCTTGGCTGCGCTTGAACAGGTGCTGCTGGAGCAGGGAGTCAAGGTACGCGAAGGAGAAGGTCGCACGGCTGCCGTTGAAGCGATGCAGAAGTAACAGTAAAGAGGAGCAATCAAATTAAATACGAAACCGCAGATGAGCGTTCATCTGCGGTTTTTTTATGGCTAACATGCCGGTTGTATGTTTGTTCACCGGGCGAGCTGTTCAACGTGCAGCCTTTCAATAATGACTTAGTAAAAATGGCATAGACCGGCTCTCAGATTCGTACGTTGCTGAACCAACAATTCTGTAGGGAAAGGCCGGCAACGCCCGCGAGTTTTTCTTATTTGGTTAAATATAGAGATAAGTAATAATTGAATTATAAATAATTCATATTTGACTTATTCTGCATTTAATACTTAGTTAACCATTGTAATTATAACGTATCATTCAGAAATATAATTGGCATGAATTTTGCTAATAGATTTAGAATTATAGATAAATTCAGAAAGGAGATTTTTATGGGGCAGGAAAAATTACAGAAACAATTAAAAACCAGACACTTAACAATGATTTCCTTAGGCGGCATCATTGGAGCGGGACTCTTCGTCGGAAGTGGCGCCGTTATTAATCAGACTGGGCCGGGAGCCGTTGTTTCCTACGCTGTGGCCGGTCTTTTGATTGTATTGGTTATGCGGATGCTGGGAGAGATGGCAATTCAGAATCCGGATAGCGGATCATTTGCAACATATGCTCACCAGGCGCTCGGTCCATGGGCCGGTTTTACAATTGGGTGGCTGTACTGGTTCTTCTGGGTGGTTGTTATTGCAATTGAAGCCACTGCCGGCGGTGCTATTATGAATGGATGGATTCCTGACGTGCCGATATGGGCGTGGAGTTTAATTCTAACCTTTTTATTAACGCTTACAAATGTTTATTCTGTCAGGTCATTCGGAGAATTTGAATACTGGTTTGCGATGATCAAAGTGGTTGCTATTATCCTGTTTATTCTTTTAGGTGCTGCCATTATTTTTGGATTCGTACCCGGCATTGCATCACCGGGGCTATCTAACTTATTCGGACACGGAGGCTTCATGCCAAAGGGAGTCGGTGCGATCTTCGTCGGTATCGTTACGGTTGTTTTCTCGTTCTTCGGGGCGGAGATTGCTGCGGTTGCGGCCGGTGAATCGGAAAATCCGGAGAAGTCGGTTATCATCGCAATTCGAAGCGTCGTCTGGCGTATTTTAATTTTCTTCATCGGTTCTGTGGCTGTGCTCGTGACGCTGCTTCCATGGAATGCCGGTGAATTGTTGAAGAGCCCGTATGTGACCATGCTGGATATGGTAGGGATTCCGGGCGCCGCCGAGGTAATGAATGTTGTCGTACTGGTAGCCGTTCTGTCCTGCTTGAATTCCGCACTCTATACAAACTCACGCATGCTCTATTCTCTTGCAAAAAAAGGAAGCGCACCGCGCGCCTTGACGAAGATTAGCAAGAGCGGTGTGCCGGTAAGAGCGGTATGGGCCAGCACGATTTTCGCCTATGTATGTGCAATCTTTAACTTTATTTCACCGGACAAGTTATTCTTATTCCTTGTTAACGCATCCGGTGCAATTGCCCTCCTTGTTTATTTGGCTATCGCCGTTTCACATCTGAAACTGCGGAAAAAGGCGGAACGGGAAAATCCGAAGGCGCTCACATTCAAGATGTGGATGTTCCCATATCTAACTTATGCAACAATCCTGGCGATGGTTGCCATTCTAATCGGTATGGCATTTATTCCAGATATGCGTTCGCAGTTCTACCTCTCGATGTTGCTTGCCGTTGCGGTTGTCGGTTCCTATTTCCTGTTCGTTAAACCGAAACAGGAAAAGCAACAACAGTATGAACAAGATCAACATAAAGAGGACAAAGACTATACCGGCGGAATGTTGTCGAAAGCTGAGAATTAATATAAGAAAGCAAACAAAAACGAGGCACTGGTTGCAAAATGACCGGTGTCTCGTTTTTTCGTTATAATGTCGTAGCTTTCGCGGAGGAAATAGAGGGATTGTTTGTGTGTTAACCCCACTTATGGTGAAGGCCCGGTGACGGATTCACCTGGGAAATCCCCGCTTCAAGCGCGCATGCGATAAGTGGGGGAATGTTCATTTTGAAGCATCATGTCGACTTGCTCCGGAGATAGCCGTTTGACGAATTCGATGAAATCAAGTGTCACTTCAATTTCATAGCGACGGCAAGTAGTTAAATAGCGCTCCCAGGCAATCTCATATTTCTCTGTACGACTCATACCGTCCTCTCCCTTCGGTTTCTAAACTGTCCTTTGTTTTTATTATATAACAGTAATAAAAACTCCTCAACTGTTATATAAAATAAAATTTCATTAAATAGATCAAATCGCAATTGTGCAACCAGCTCGGGCATCCGTGCGATTTTTAGAATGTGTTTTTCTAAAGGAAAGGAAGCCGAACGGAAGCGGCGTTTCGACGGGAGAAGGATATATAAAGAGGAAGAGGGCCATACCTTTAGGCGTGTGGATGAATTACGCCGCACGAACGTTCGATTTTATGTTATACTACAGGAAGAGATTTCTAAGGACGGTTTCGATGAAGCCCACTCACTCATTTCGTAAACCGTTCAGATCATCGTGGTCAAATACAATGCCGCAAGGAAGCGAAGGAGAAATGCGGGAAAGACTTCCACGTGCCTCAGCCGTGGGAGAAGATCAATGATTATAAGTGCGATAGAACGGTACAGGGAGGAGAAAGAGCATGAAACTGGATCTGCAAACAGAACTATGCCGGCGCCTGAACATTACATATCCTGTCATTCAGGCAGGAATGGCCGGAGGGCCGACGACGGCGGAGATGGTTGCCGGCGTATCAAATGCGGGGGGACTGGGAAAGCTGGGTGCGGCGTATATGGTTCCGGATGCGATTCGCGACACGGTACGGGCCATCCGGCGTTTAACCGACCGTCCATTTGGTGTGAATCTATTCACGGTGGATATGACAGATGACTTATCGCGCGTGAGGGAGGTACAGCGCATGCTGGACCCGCTGCGGGAAGAGCTGGGCATTGCGCATGGAAAAGAAGACCTTCGCACTCCGAATTGGTTCGCCGAGCAATTCCAAGTATTGTTGGAAGAAGAAGTGCCGGTTATCAGCACGGCGTTTGGCGTCCTGCCGGATGATGCAATGCGCGAGGCGAAAGCGGCGGGCCGGACGGTGATGACGATGGTAACCACCGTCGAAGAGGCGAAACTGGCGGAAGAGAAGGGAGCGGATGTTCTGGTGGCCCAGGGAAGCGACGCGGGCGGCCATCGCGGCACATTTGATATAACGAAGCATCCGTACGGTGCTAACATTGGGACCTTTTCCCTTGTGCCGCAGATAGTGGACAATGTACGCGTGCCGGTAGTGGCCGCAGGCGGCGTTATGGATGGCCGGGGACTTGTGGCCGCGCTTGCGCTGGGCGCGCAGGGCGTACAGTTGGGTACACGGTTTTTGACCTCGGCAGAATCCGGGGCGCATCCGGCCTATAAAAAGGCTCTGCTGGAGAGCACCGAGGAGGATACCGTCATTACAAAAGCGTTCTCCGGGCGTCCGGCACGAGGAATTCGCAACGCCTTTATTGACCATGTAGAGAATTCGGGAGTAGCTCCGCTGCCGTTTCCGAGTCAGAATACGGCGACCGGCGATATCCGGAAGGAAGCAGCGGCACAGAACGATCCGCGATACTTGTCGCTTTGGGCCGGACAGGCAACGCGTTTGCTAACGGATGGAGACCGTGCGGAAGAAATCGTAAAAGAAATCATAGCTCAGGCGCAAGAACTGTTAAAATGAAAAGGGAAGAAAAAAATGGTTGCTCAAATGTTCCTACATACCTTTATAAAAAAGCTAACCGGCTGCGTGCTGCTTATTCTGGCGCTCGCCGGAACGCAGGTTCAAGCTGAAGCAGTTTCCGCTTCTTTCCGGGAGCTTTATTTCTTTAAGCAAACCCCTTATTATTCTATGCCCGGCGATACGCAGGCGGCAGGGTATATTCCGCCGCGGGAAATGCCGGAAGGAGTGCTCGAAACACAGGGAGAGTGGTATAAAATCGGATATGGGAAGCAGGAAGTCTGGGTAAGGAAAGCGGATGTGTCCCATATTCGCATCCTGCCGGAAAAAACGGGAGAAGATACGGAGCCGACACGTAAGTACATGTTCCTCCATCACCCGGTTTCCGTCTACCAAGAAGCAGACCCCCGCTCAAAGCGGTTGATGTATATTCACCCCCAGCGTATTCAAGTTTTGAAGCAAAACGGTGGCTGGTACCAGATCCGTACCGATAACGGACCGGGTTGGCTATATGCGGGAGCAGATCAGGTAACGGAAACCATCGGTGTGCGCAAAATCACGGTGAAGGCCCCTATTCCGCTTTACCCGTATCCCGATCTGTTTTGGGAGCAGGTGGGCACTCTTTCAAACGTTCCGTATGAAACGATTGCATACGCTACTGCGGGAAACTGGTATAAAATCGAACAGCAGGGTCGTTTCGTATGGCTGCATGCTGAAAAAGGACAGGTGGAGTCCGCAAAGGCCGCATACCCGGATCGTAAAACCGAAGCAAACGGGTATGTCAGTAATGTAATTTTCATGACGGAAGCCCAGCATACAAAGACGGGGGATTTGTTTAAACGGATGGTCGTTCAGTGGAACAATCGTCCACACTGGCTGTTCGATACGTTTATTATTCGCCCGGTAGGAAAAGAGAGACGCGGCTATAGTTTTGAGACGTTCGACGCAAGCAAAGGCAATCCGTCCGAAACGCTGCAAAAGTATGTAACCGAGGTGTTCTCTCCGGGAAAAGAAATCGATTTATTGGAGAAAGCCACGCTGAAAGCGCGCATCCAGATGAAAGATAACGGATACCGGACGAATGTGATTATCGGTCTGCCAAATCCGACGGGCACCGTGCACCCGACACAGCGAACCGCACTGGTAAACGGGTACATTGAACGGATTATCTCCCAGTGGGAGGCAAGAAAACCGCAGGCGCTCCGTCTTGCCGGTTTTTATTGGACCAACGAAATTGTGCCTGATGCTGACCGCGCATTCGTGAAAGAAGTCGGAGAAATGGTGCGGAAGAAAGGGTATAAATTTTATTGGGCCCCATATTTTCAGGCGGCAAACGCCGAACAGTGGAGGACGCTCGGCTTTGATTTCGCCTGGCTGCAGCCCAATCACTATTTCAGTAAGGAGAACTTCCCGGGTGCGGATATGCTGGGCGAGACGAACGCGATTGCCCGTCAGACCGGCGCCGGGACAATGCTGGAATGGAACTGGAAGCTGATTGAAGATCCGAAGTATGTGCAGGCATTGAATCAATATCTCGATTTGGGGCGTCTGGCGGGCGCAAATCGCCCGAGCGTGTTTGTCTATGACGGGGAGGGCGCGGTCGACGCATTCTTCCATGATGTGAACGCGGCCAAACTGGGTCATATCAAAGAAAAGCTGTTTGCCTATCTGCTGGCGAAGCCGCAGGAGGAATAAAAAATAAGAGGGTGCCATAGCAGCACCCTCTTATTTTTTGACGTGTTTTTGGATGATTACGTTGTTAATCTCAATGGATTCGGACGCTGTGTCGTAGTACATATCTCCGACGATGCGGTCTCCCTCTTTCACAATAAGCAGAACACTCCAATCCTCATGTTTCGGAAAATCCAGATGTTTGGGTATATTCGGCTCTTCGCCTTTGATTTCACCGTAATACCAGCGGTCTGCAGCCACATGGTAGATGAGGGTTTTATTTCCTGAAATGGCCGGTAGTGGCAGGCGAAGGGTACCGTCGGCGCTTATCCCCATCTTGCGTGCGGTTTCATATAATTGTCTGGTCCAGTAGGCAAACGTGCTCCTATCTTGAATCTGCGTATACCGTGTGTAAGCGGCTGTTTGGGCTTTTTGAAGGTTGGCTGTCACTACCTCCTGGCTACTGCTGATAAACCGGGAGGTACTCGGGTTGGAAACGGCAATTGCCGGCATCGTATGCATGATAGAGGCAATCCCTTTGTCATGGGCCATTTTTAGAAACTGTATCGCTTCGACCCGGCTGACTTTTTTGTCGCCGCCATAACCCGCGATGGTGGATTCCCCGTCCGCGCCTTTCGTAATTCCGTGTTCGTACATATAGGCGATGGCACCGGCGTCATCGTAATGTTTCCCACCGGCAGCCGCGAGTAAATGTGCGACCTGCAGGCGCGTAAGTTCGGCGGTACGCTGTTCTGGTTTGTCCGTTGCAACTGGCAGGTTATATTGACGGGCTAAGCGGTATATATCCTCGGTCGTTCCAGAGCCTATCTCATTTTTTGTATTGGGATACAGGCGCATCATCATGCCGAGGAATTCCTGTTCCGTGATAATCTGGGCGGGTTGAAGCACGGTCTCCTTTTGTGTTTCCAGAATATGCGCTTGCGCCGCCCATGGCAGCGTGCCGTTTATCCAGGCCCAATGGGTGCGCGGCACGTCGGTAAAAACGTTGTGCTCGTCCAGTGCGTAGGCTGTGGAGAGAGACGTAGCCGTGAAGCATGCGGCAAGCGAAAGAGCGGCCGTTGCCATGCGAAGATATGTATGTTTTCTGCGGATTAACATAGTTTATTTTTTCCTCTCTCTGTGTAAAGTTTTGTATCTTCTAGCATTATACAATAGTTGAATTCCCATTTATAGAATGGGCAGCAGAAAACTACCGTGGCCGATTAAAAGGGAACTCCCCGGTGTATCGGCTTCTTAGTGAGCCGGGAAGTAGATCATTTGAATGATGAAAATAACCCCGAACACATAAAGATAATACCGGCTAAAAACACCGTGCCGAACACGGTCTGATACGAAATACCGTGCGTGGCGACTACGCTCGCAAAGTATGCATTCATCCCCATCCCCGGAGCAATGGCGATAGGGTATTTGGCAAGCAGTCCCATGCAAAGCGTACCTATCACAGTAGCGATAATCGTCGCCATGAACACCTGATTGAACGGAACACCGGCAGAAGAAAGAATCGCAGGATTGACAATCACAATATAGACCATCGTCAAGAATGTGGTTACCCCTGCAATTGACTCCGTCCTTATATTCGTTCCGTTTGCCTTAAGGTTAAAAAACTTCTCCATAAACATCCTCCCGTGCAAATAAAAAATCCCTAACCGAAAATAGGTACAGTACACCCTATATTCGTAGTTAGGAATTTATGGTTCCCTGTAGAGACCCTCAAACCGTATTATTGAGGATATACGAACAAAAAAATAAGATGATCGTAATGTTTTGAACATCTTGTATCTTAAAACAAACGATATAGCGATGTCAAATGTTTATTGTTCGTAAAATATGCGTTTTCAAAAAACAATTCTTCTGCCGCAGGAGAAAAAGGGATTGGGCGAGTTTGGATTCGGATAAAAAAATAAGAGTCACCAGGAAAGGTGAGCTCTTGTCTCAGTCAGACGGGCTGTTCTTCGTTTCTTTTGTCAGGGGAAGACGGATAAAGAAGAAGGGTCGGTTTTCTTCATTTTTAACCCAAATCTTCCCGTGATGCAGAGCGACAATTCGCTGTACAATCGCCAGGCCGAGTCCGAATTGTCCGTCTGCTCCTTTGCGGTAAGGCTCGAAAATCGTTTGGATGCTTTCTGTTGGGATGGGGGGGCCGTCGTTGCCGAGGCGCAGCAGCAAAAAGCTCTTATGTTCTTCATTTTGTACTTCCCCTGTTACGAAAATCGTTCGTTTCGCATAGCGAATCTGATTATCCAGCACATTTTCCAGCGCGGTACGCAGTTGTTCTTCATTGCCGAGGATGTGGGCGGAAGGTATGTCGTATACCCATGCAAGCTCCGGTCTTCGCCACCGCAAACGCTGAATGGTTTCACCTGCAATCTTTGCAAGAGGAACCGGATAGAAAACTTGCTCCTCAGCCGCTAAGTAGTCGAGTTTTGTCAGATAGAGCAATTGCCTGACCTGTCGCTCCAGCCGCTCTGCCTCCTTCTCGATTACATCCACCGTTTGCGGTAAATCGCCGGAAGGATACATGCCGTCCATTATGGCCTGTGCGTAGCTTCGAATGACCATAATGGGCGTTTTTAGTTCATGCGATATATTCTGTAGCAGCGTCCGCTGTGTTTCGTCCTGTCTCACCAGCCGTCGACGCATGCGCTCCACCGATGCGGCCAACCGCCCGATTTCATCTTTCCGCTCAAGCAGCAGCGGGCTATGCCAATCGCGCTCGGCAAGCCGCTCCACATGCTTTTCAATCTGAACAAGCGGCCGGGAAAGGTACTTAGACAGCCAGTACGAAAACGGAAAGCTGGCGATAAGAACCAGGAGCGCCATACCAAACAACTGGCGGATAAACGAGGAGATAAATTCCCTTTGATATGTGTCCCATGCATAAGAGAGCAGAAAGAATGCCTGTCCCTCCGTCTGGGCGCTGCGAATCATATAATATAGCGTCCGGTTTCCCACTTTACTTTTGTATTCTTTTATCGGTTCGGCCTGGGTAAGGGCTTGCTCCTGGGCTTGTGATAAAAATTCCGGGGATAGCGATGCGATCGCAAAAGGCGGCGCCATCCAGCTTCCGTCTGCATACAAAAGATGGCGTACGACACCGGACTCTTTTTGACCGAACCGCTTTCCGGGATCAAGGCTGTTGCCCGTCCTGTCCCAGAGCAGGGCTTGTGCCTCTTTAATACGTGTATACGTATCCTGGACGAGGAAAGGCCGGACGAGGACAGGAATTAGCACGATGACAAGGCAGAGGACGATCGTCATGATTCCTGTGAATACAAACCATATTTGTACAGCCAGCGGTCGGTTTCTCATATGTTCGTCATCCTGTAGCCGTAGCCGTATAGCGTTTCGAGGCGCAGCTCCGGCATTTTTTTGCGCAGACGCCGCACTAGATCGTCCACGACACGGTCCGTACCGAAATAATCGGTCCCCCAGATATGATTAAGAATCTGTTGGCGGGAGAGGGCCTGGCCCTGGTGTCCGGCAAACAATAGCAGCAAATCCAACTCCTTTGAAGTCAAATCGACAGGTTGGTCATCGTATAGCACCCTTCGCTCTTTTTCATATATCGTGTAAGAAGAAATGGTAAGAATGCCTGTTGTTTGCTCAGCGGATACAGGGGCTTGGTTGTTAGGACCGTATACTCTTTCAAGCAGTTTACGGGTACGGATGACAAGCTCGCGGGGCAAAAACGGTTTGGCGAGATAATCGTCGCTGCCCATCTCCAGGCCGATGATACGATCTAAATCCGCGTCTCTGGCAGATATGAAAATGACGGGAAGTTTGGCGTTGTTCGACTTAATGAGATTGAGAAGTTCGAAACCGTCCGTATCAGGCAGCATGATGTCGAGAATCCATACGTGCGGATTCTGTGGGATTGCCGCTTTTGCCTGCGCGCCGGTAAGAAACGATGTAACTTTCCAGCCCTCATTTTGCAAGTAGGACGTCAACAGGCGGTTCAGATTGGCTTCGTCTTCAACCAGGTATACATGATACGACATGGCTCCTCCGATAATTCAGTCTTTATATATTAAAGATAAAGAAAGGAACATGCAGAGGCAACATGTTCCTTTCTTTAATGATCAGAATTTTACAGGTCGTTGTCATGGAAAAAGACTGGGCCGTCCGGATTCGGCAGTTGCTTTTTCAATTCCTCTACGGTAATTCCACGCTCTTTTGCAAGTGCGGCGAGGTGCGCTTCATGCATCTTATTAAGTTCCGTTTTCAACTCATCGACGCTCATTCCGCGTGCCTTTGCCATCTCAGCCAGGTGGTTTTCGCGCTTCTCGCGCATTTGCTTTTTCAACTCTTCCACGGTAATGCCTTTTTCCTTGGCGATTTCAGCCAGCTTTGCTTCCCTTTTTTGCTCTATCTGCTTTTTCAGCTCATCCACGGTGATGCCTTTTTCTTTTGCCACTTTCTCCAGGTCAAACTTCTTTCCATGCATTTTGCAGCCAAAACCGGCTGCATGTGCTTTGGCTTGACCTTCGTTTGCCGACTCGGCCGGTTGATCGGCTGCAAATACGGAGCTTACCGCAGCCAAAGCCAATCCGGTTCCCAGCAGTATCGCATACAGTTTCTTTTTCATTCAAACTCCTCCTGTAATTTGGTAAAATGGTACAAGGTTGTTTACGGTATATAGGATAGACAAACAATGCGGAAAGAATATCAAAAAATTGTGGGAAATTGTCAAAAAACAAAACTCCCACGGCTTTTCAGCCACAACCCTGACATGAAAATCATACTTTTGCGGTAGAAGGAAAAGAGAGGAAAGAATGAGGAGAGGATTTTAATGTAGAAAAAGGCGAAGGCCTTTTTCTTCCTTAGATCTTTTTTCCTCCCTCTTCTCCCTCTTTCTTCATGATTTTCACAGAAAAAAGAGCCAGCTCTGCGAGAGACCAACTCTTTGCTTTGATGACGTGAATGCTATTAAAAAGTAATGACTCTGAATGCAATCAAAAGCACCATGGCCAACAGGAAGACAAAGGCTCCCCACAACGGGCCTGTCCGCTCTTTGCGCCGGGCTCTCCCTAGAACCATTTCAATTACGCCAATCATGAGGACGGCCAGAACGCCCTTTACCATATAGGCAAGAGGGAATTTGTATGCGATAAGCATTCCCGCGCCTGTCACGATCATTATAATGAAGACAAGTCGTAATAGGCCGTGAGTAATCTTCAAGAATTTGGTTTTGCCGTTTTTGGTAAGCAGAAAACTTAGTACAAAGAAGAGCAAAATCCAAAACCAGGAGTCCCTGTGGATTTGCTGCATGATAGCTACTGCATCCGGTGACATGATTGTTCCCCTTCCCAAATTTTATTTTTGTCAGTATGAGTATAACAATAACTACACTATGAGTATGTGAATTAAATGTGTCGATTTATTGCAAGCACAAAATGCCGACTTCCTTCTTACCTTAGAAAATTATACCAGAAAGCATTTATTTTTGGTATGATTACAGCAATGCGAAGAGCAATGGAAGAACGCGATAGCCGGGGGAGGATTGTTCGGAAGCTTGATGTGATAGGAGTATAGTCAATATAAAACAGCTCCCTAAAACAGATAGAGAGCTGTTTTATCATACAGACTATTGCTCCCGACGCAGCCGTGCATCAAGCACAAAGTTTCCGAACGGAATTACGGATGCCACAACCGCACCCATCACGCGGTCAAACGACCAGCGCAGTGCAAACGTAACGTGGGCGACCGCAAAAAGATACAGCACGAAAAGCACACCGTGAATCAAGCCGACGACACTGACGACTTCCGGAATATCAGCCATATACTTCAGCGGCATGGCGATTCCGAGCAATAAGAGTAATGAGATGCCTTCTACAAGGCCGATGGCGCGCAGGCGCCCAAGCGGGGTTTTTAACATGCTAGCACCTCCGATAATAAGTGTCATGCTAAATTAGTGTAGTAAATGTTGTATGTGGAGATATTTGTATTAATTATAAACGGAAAACAAGTTAAATATGTTGTAAATGATACTTTGTTCAAAATAAATTCATTTTTTCGCATGACAGGATGAAGGGCACTATCATATAGGAACAGCGATTACATCCGTCTTTATTCTAAAAACTTATCAAATGACTTTTGCGATACGAAGGAAAAGAGAGGAAAGAAGGAGGAGAGAATTTCAATGGTGAAAAAAGCGAACGCCTTTTTCTTCCCCGGATCTTATTTCCTCTTTCCCTTCCTTCTTTTCTCATGATTTTCACAGAAAAAACGACTATCTTTCATGGTCAAAGCTCAGCCATTCCTGGATTTCCTCTGCCCATCTTTTTTCTTCTCTATGGCATGTCTCGCATTTGCCCAGTTTTTTTTGAACGTGTACTCCGTTATGGAGGTATCACAGTTTTTGCATCTTGGCATCGCGCTCACCTTGCTTGGTTTTTATTCCCATTATGAAGAGAACAAAAATTTTTTATACTTGCTTCCCAGCAAGCTGGTTGAACGCGACATTAAAGCGGTCGTAGAGGCGGCAAAAGGAAAGGAGCTCACAAAAGTCATTATCGAAACATGCCTGTTAACCGAAGAGGAAAAAGTTCGCGCATGCGAACTATCCGTAGAGTATTCCTTTATAATAAAAGGGGTAATCATAAGATGAGGGAGGTGAACGCCGTTATAGAACCCGTTTTTATAACGGCAGGTACATGAGCATTCATATCGGGGCAAAGCAAGGCGAGATTGCAGAAAGCATCCTTTTACCGGGCGATCCGCTTCGCGCAAAATACATCGCCGAAACGTTTCTCGAAGATGAGGTTTGCTATAATGAAGTCCGCGGTATGCTGGGTTTTACGGGGACGTACAAAGGCAAGCGAATATCCGTTCAAGGAACCGGCATGGGCGTTCCTTCGATTTCTATCTATGTGAACGAGCTGATTCGTGAGTACGGCGTCAAAAACCTGATCCGTGTCGGCACATGCGGCGGTATCCAAAAAGATGTAAAAGTACGCGATGTCATCATTGCCATGACGTCCTGCACAGATTCGAATATGAACCATCTTACGTTTCCAGGGTTTGATTTCGCTCCTTGCGCCAACTTCGACCTGTTAAAAACGGCATATGAAGCAGGCGTAAACAAAGGGCTGCATGTTCGTGTCGGGAATATCTTAACCGCTGATGTATTTTACCGCGATAGCATGGACCCGGTGAAAAAGCTGGGGGAATACGGCGTGCTTGCCGTTGAAATGGAAACGGCGGCCCTTTATACATTGGCGGCCAAATACGGCGTCAACGCCCTGTCGATTCTGACCGTGAGCGATCACATTTTTACCGGCGAGGAGACGACAGCGGAGGAACGTCAAACGACTTTTAACGATATGATTATCATGGCGCTGGAGACAGCTGCCGCGAAATAAACGAAAAAGGATTTGCCCATGCAGCGGCAAATCCTTTTTAAAAATCCAAAGTACTTATTTGCAATGTAGTCAGTATTCTAATATATTTAAGTAGGGGATTCTACGAGCGGGACTCCATTTTGGAAAGTAAGCACGTATAGTAAAGGTACATATCCTTAGGCTTGTGAAAGTCATCACTAGCAAGAAAGGACATTGTCTTTCGCTTACCGGAATCGAATGCTGAGGAAATTCATGCAAAATGTTTGGGATGAAAGGAAGAAGGTACATGGACGCAGAAATGAAAAATCAGAATGCCAACCAAGATCCATCTTTAGTAGCAAACGAACTGTCAAAACCTGAGGTACAGGAAGCATTAGTGACGCTCATTCAAAAATTACCGCAAATCAAAGAAGCGGTAGTCAAAGCGGAACAGGGCATCGCCGCGGTTTCAGACTTTGCCAGTGACACGGATTCACTTAACTATTTGGCCGAGCGTGTAGACAAATTTTCAAAACTTGCCTTCAACAAAGAAAATGTAGAAGCCCTGGCCACTATTATAGAAAGCCTTCCGCAGCTCGCCAAAATGGTGGCTCTTCTCGATAAAGTATACTCAACCGTTGAACCTCTTGTCTCGGACAAAGACACCCTGGCATACCTTGCCGATACGACCAAGCTGGTGACTGATCCTGTCAAGGATCGTGTTCAAGAAGGTGTATCCATCGTGAAGGAAGCGAACGAAAGAGCCGAACGCAACCGCGATACCATCTCCATCTTCGGTGTGCTGAAAATGCTGAAAGATCCTGCGGTTCAGAAAGGCTTGAAATTTACCCAGGCTTTGCTTGAAGTTCTATCAGAAAAGAAATTTGCTAAATAACGTATAATACTTACAGTAAAAAGGGTTCCTTTTGATAGGGAACCCTTTTTCTGTGAAAATCATGAAGAAAGAAGGAGAAGAGGGAGGAAAAAAGATCTAAGGAAGAAAAAGGCCTTTGCCTTTTTCCACATTGACATCGTCCTCTCGTTCTCTTCTCTCTTTTTCCTCATACCACAAAAGTCAGTGGCCCTTCTCCTCATTTTCATGTCGGGGTTGCGGCTGAGATGCCATGGTCGTTTTCTGTCATATGGCTTTCTGTAATCCTCAACACCATTTCTTCCCTATGGGCATATATCAATGAATGTGTAGGATGATTCTGGAAATATAATGGGAGACTGAATAAGGCAGGGGAAAGAAATGAGTATAGAAATAACCATAATGGGGCTGCTGGTTGGTTTTCTGGTCGGCCTGACGGGGGTGGGAGGGGCTGCGCTTTTAACTCCTATTTTAATTATTATAGGCGTTCAGCCCTCGATTGCAGTGGGAACGGATTTAATCTATAACGCTGTTACGAAATTGTTCGGCACTATCCAGCATTGGAAACAAAAAACGGTGAATTTTACGTTAGTAAAATATCTGACTATGGGAAGTATTCCCGGTGCGGTTCTTGCAGTATGTGCGCTTCATTTTCTGGCCAATGTTTATCACAATCAAGAAGAAATCATTAAAAGTGCGCTCGGATATGTTTTAATCTTGGTTTCCGCCGCCACAATTGTTCGCGTGTTTTTTGATAAGAAGCTGCGGCCCAACCGCTGGCAATTAGCACCCATGGAAGAGAAGAAAGGGCTGACCATCGGTATCGGCATCATCTTCGGGTTTATTGTGGGGCTTACCTCCATCGGCTCTGGCTCTTTGTTTGCGGTTGCCATGCTGTATCTTTATCGTATGCAAGCATCAGAGCTGGTAGGGACCGACATTGCGCATGCGTTTCTCCTGGTGACGGTTGCAGGTGCGCTTCACGCAGGCATCGGAAGTATAGACTATTTGCTTGCAGGCAATCTTCTCCTGGGCTCTATCCCCGGTGTTATGTTTGGAAGTACATTATCGGCTAAAGTTCCGACTAAACCGCTGCGGACAATCGTCGCTACCATTATCCTTATAAGCGGTTTGAAGCTTATATAAGAAAGGGTAAGAGGCTAACTTGAATCTCTCCTTCCTCCCATATATTTGTTTATCCTTTCTGTATATAGAGTAAAAGGAGTAAACGGTTCTGAGAGGAAGCAGAGATTCTTTCTGTTGTTCATATACAGCCCAAGGGTTTCAAAATGTACTAGCCTTTCGTTTCAGGATGCACCACAGGAGCGGTAAGTACCTCAACCAACGCCGGTCGTCTCGATGAAAGGGCCTGCTGCAGAACTTGTTCCAACTGGGCATCGGAATCAACCCGGTAGCCGTTCCAACCGCACGCCTCTGCCACTTTAACAAAATCGGGATTGGTTATGTCAACGCCCTCCTGCTTGAATCCGCTTACAATCATTTTGTCGCGTTCCATTTGCAAGTAGCCATTATTAAATACGATAACGGTAATCTGCAACTCATAGCGGGCAGCCGTTAGTAAATCAGCCAGAACCATTTCGATCCCGCCGTCTCCTACAATGGCGACGATCTGGCGTTCGGGCATACACAGTTTGGCTGCCAGCGCGGCGGGAAGGCCGAATCCCATTGTTCTCCATTCACCTGAGAATAGAAAATCCTGCTGTTTCGGGCGAAAGTTTCTATTCATCCATACGGTTACATCGCCCGTATCGAGCGTAAGGATGGCATTAGGCTGTACCGAATTTTCGATCGCCCGGACAATTCGGGCGGGATGGATGGGGGACGAGGTTTGGGTGCCTTCCTGTTCGTTCTGCTGCGTCCACTTTTCTTTTGCCTCCCGCCACTGGGCCCCCCATGCTGGATCGGTGCCTGATTGCTGCAGCCCTTCTATTAGTAAAGGAACGATTGCGGCCGAGTCGCCAACGATCCCCAGTTCGATCGGAATCCCTTTGCCTATATTCTCCTGCATGTAATCAATCTGAATAATCCGTGCATTCTCGGGCACATATCCATCTGGCCACCACGTGTCTCCGACGAGCAAAACCACATCTGCCTGCTTAAATACTTGTGCTGCATACGGATTGCCTCCTTGCCCGATCCCACCCAGCAAATTAGATGACGTACCTGGAAGGAATCCCTTTGCCCCCAAACTGACAAGCAGGCCGGCTCCCCACTTTTCGGCAAGTGCCTCCACATGTTGAGCGGCGTCACGGGCTCCTATACCCGCCAGTATCATTGGACGCTGTGCCGTATTCATAATATCAATTGCCTGTTGCAGTCCTTCTGCTTCAAAGTAATATGTTCCTTTTAACAATAGCGGTTTAGAACGAGGCATAGCCGTTGTTGTCATTGTAAACATATCCTTTGGAACAGATAGATGGGTAACCGCTCCTTTAACAAGCGACATGTGCATCGCCTTGGTCAGCACCTCAATTACCGCATTGGGATGCGCCAGAAGGGTGCTGTACCGGGCGAACGGTTTGATGAGCTCCTGCTGGTTTACATATTGTTTATAGTCCGTTCCGATTTTATCTGTCGGGGCCTGTCCTGTAATAGCAAGAACGGGCGCTTTATCTTTATATGCATCCCCGAGTCCGTTTAACAGGTTGCCGAGCCCGGGTCCCATCGTGGCGGTACAGACCCCGAGTCCGCCTGTGATTTTCGCTTCCGCGGATGCCATCATTGCAGCTGTGGATTCATGTTTGACGGCGATAAACTGAATCTTATTTTGTTTTGCTATTGCGTCCATTAAGCCGAAGATTGCGTCGCCGACTACGCCGTAAATCCGTTTTACCCCCCAGAGATGCAACTGCCCAAGTATTCGTTCCGCAACCGTCCCGGTACTGTTTGGTGCTGTATTCATAAATGCATCTGGCAGCATACTATAGCCCCCTTTTTCTTAGGTGTTTACAACGGTAATGCTTAACGAGAATGTATACCTGATATTTTTTCATGTCTCGTCCTCTTCATACCCGGTCACAGTTCTATTGTTAACGGAACCTTAGGCGTATAACCATAATATAATGGAAAATCGGAAGGAGGCATTCCGCCGAAAGAAAGCGTGGTGTCAGCAAAAGGGGGTAAGGCCGTGCCGTATCATTGTAATTTGTCATTTCAACAGCTTACAGATGATGAGTACCGGAGAATGAATCAGGAACTGTCTAGTAGAGACACACTCGATGTTGTGAAGTGGGCTTATCAAAATTTTGAGGATGAACTTGTATACGCGTGCAGCTTCGGGGCAGAAGGAATTGTACTTATCGATATCATCAGCAAAGTTCGTTCCGATGCGCATATCGTTTTTCTCGATACGAATGTACATTTCAAAGAAACGTACGAATTGGTTAAAAACGTGCAAAAAGTATATCCGTCGCTGCGGATTGAAATGGTTCAGCCTGCTCTTACGCTTGAGGAACAGAGTGAGCAGTATGGTGATGCCCTGTGGAAGACAGAGCCGAATGTATGCTGTAGCCTTCGTAAATTACAGCCGCTTACGAAAGTGTTAACGGGCAAGAAAGCGTGGTTGTCCGGATTGCGCAGGGAACAATCGCCTACGCGCGCAAAGATTCAATATGTAAACAAGGACGAAAAGTTTTCTTCTATTAAAATATGTCCGCTGATTCATTGGAAATGGGAAGACGTGTGGAATTACATTCAACTATACCAGCTTCCATACAATAAACTGCATGACAGAGGTTACCCCAGCATCGGTTGTGCGCACTGTACCCTGCCGGTAGAAGACGGCGGAGGTTCCCGTGCCGGACGCTGGGCTGGATTCGAGAAAATTGAATGCGGTCTGCACCAATAAAGCAGAAACAAACAAGAGAAGGAGCGAATCAAAGGTGAATCAGCCACATGGTGGGGCTTTAGTCAATCGTGTAAACCTGGAGTATGATCACTCTTCTATTCTTGCTGAAGTTGAGATTGATCGTTTCGCTTTGGCCGATCTTGAACTCATTGCCATCGGAGCCTACAGCCCGATTACCGGCTTTCTCGGAGAAGATGATTATTATAGCGTTATTAATAAAATGAGACTTTCAAGCGGGTATGTATGGAGCATTCCTATTACCCTTCCAGTGGCGGAGTATGTAGCCAGCTCTCTTAAAGTAGGGGAGAAAATTAAGCTTGTATATGAAGGAGAAATCTACGGGGTTATAGAGCTGCAGGAGAAATACTTTCCGGATAAACGGCTCGAAGCTGAGCGGGTATACGGGACGACCGACGAGAAGCACCCCGGCGTAAAAAAGCTGTGGGACAGACCCGACGTTTATCTTGCCGGCCCGATTACGCTTGTACGGCGCCCGGAAAAAAGCGAGTTTGTCGATTTTTATCTTGACCCTATAGAAACAAGATCCGTATTTGCCGCGAAAGGCTGGAACACGGTTGTCGGTTTTCAAACGAGAAATCCGGTTCACCGTGCCCATGAATATATTCAAAAATCGGCGCTTGAAATTGTAGATGGTCTGTTTCTGAATCCGCTTGTCGGAGAAACAAAAATCGATGATATTCCCGCGCATATTCGTATGGAAAGCTATCAGGTGCTCTTGAAGGAATACTATCCAAGGGAGCGTGTGCTTCTTACGGTGTTTCCGGCGGCTATGCGATACGCCGGCCCAAGAGAAGCCGTTTTCCATGCGATCGTGCGCAAAAACTATGGTTGTACCCATTTTATTGTAGGGCGTGATCACGCCGGGGTCGGCAATTATTATGGCACATACGATGCACAGCTGATCTTCGGCAATTTTTCTACCGAAGAATTAGGGATTACGCCGCTGTTCTTTGAACACAGTTTTTACTGCAAAAAATGCGGAAATATGGCATCAACCAAAACATGTCCGCACGCTCCGGAAGATCATCTCGTTCTTTCGGGAACAAAAGTAAGACAAATGCTTCGAGACGGAGAGGCGCCGCCGCCGGAGTTCAGCCGCCCGGAGGTGGCAGAGGTGCTGATCCGCGGCATGGAAGTACCAGCAAGTAAACAGTAAGGGGGACTATGGTTTACCGGGATATATGTCAAGTGTTCATTAGATAAGTCTGCCCGGCAGATCGTAGGTTATCTTATAGAAAACCACCATGGCGTTTCAGCCGCAACCCCGACATGAAAATCAT
>NZ_BJXX01000147.1 GCF_007991215.1 Aneurinibacillus danicus | reverse complement strand
ATTTTCACAGGAAAAGGGTTTGTTTCCGGATAAGCAACTTGGTGCGCAGCCGATCTGGCTGCGCGCTTGTTTGTGGATGAAAGGATGAAATCTGGCCAAGCTATATACTGGAAACTGTGATGAAATAGCGATTCAAATATAAACACATAAAGGGGGTTTTTTCGTTGCTATTTTTTAAGCCGGAGTTTCAAAATAAGCAGGGAGAGATTTTAAATGTAGTCGATGCGAATGGGAAAGCAGTCGGCTACATTGCTTACTTATATAAGGAAGATAAAGAACTGTATATTATGGGACAGTTGGAGGAAGAAGGGGAAAAACAGAACTTTATTGATATTACTTCGCACTTCATTGATGGTTTGAAGAAGGCGATACTCGGAGATGGCGAGAAAGAACCGAACATCTACATTCATCTGGGCGGCGAGCTCATGAATCTATATAAAAAAGATGACGGGACAGAATAAGAGGTAAAAAGCGGCACTCGTATAGGCTGTTGTGCATAGGATGGTTTGCGGAAGATCTTCGCCGACAAGGAGGAATCATGGCTGTGAACCATCTGGACATTGCGTATCATCCCCGACTTCTTGATCCTTCGGGAGAAAGAGCAAATAGGCCAGAAGATTTCGGTTTGACAATGGTAATCGATAAAGGAGTTGGCCTGAGCTCATTCGAAGAATGCTTACAACTTGCCGGTCAATATGTTGATTATATTAAGCTTGGCTTCGGTACGGCAGTTTTGTACTCGCCCGAACTTTTACGAAAAAAGTTGCTTTTAGCCAAAAAATCCGGTGTAGTGCTGTACCCGGGGGGGACATTGTTTGAAATTGCCTACTATCAAGGTGTCCTGCAAAATTATCTGGATTCATTAGCGAAGATAGGATTTAACTATGTGGAGATTTCTGACGGAACGATTGAGCTTGTGACAAGTGAGCGGCGCAGGATGATTCGAGAGATAACCGCGAGAGGCTTCACCGTCATTACAGAATGCGGCAAAAAAGCGGGTGGCAGCTATCTCAGCGTAGAGGACCTGCAGCAAACCCTTTATTCCGATCTGGAGCAGGGGGCCTCCTACGTTATTGTAGAGGGCAGGGAATCAGGAACGAATGTAGGGATTTATGACAAACAAGGCCAGATTGATACCGAGTTTTTGACCACGGTTGAAAAAGCAATTCCGGCTGATATCAGGAAACGTCTTATCTGGGAAGCGCCACAGAAAAAACAGCAAATCGAACTGCTCCGTTTTTGGGGACGAAATGTCAGCATGGGCAACATTCAATTTGAGGATATTTACAACCTTGAGTGCCTGCGCAGAGGCTTGAGGTTTGATACATTCATTCTCGGACATGAGGGTTCCGCCGTGCAGGCAGAGCAGATTACTCTATAAGAAAAACGCGCGGGCGTTGCCGCTCTTCCTCCTCCCTTCAGGCTACACGCTACACACGGGAAAAGCAACGACCGGCACACGCCGCGCGCGTTTTTCCTCGCTTATGAATGAAAGAAGTTTTTGGAAAACCATAAAAATGCATGGAACGTACTGGATAGCGTTGTATTAAAAATACGCATAAAGGAAAGGGTAGATAAAGGTACAAAATGAGGAGGAAGAAGAATGGAAGCAAAACAAGGGACATCAGCCATGATTGCCATTGCTTTTATCCCGATAGTCATGGTATTAGGGAATTCAATGTTGGTACCCGTTCTTCCTACGATGCAGAAAGAGCTGGACCTGTCTCAGTTTCAGACGAGTCTTACGATTACGGTATTCTCCCTTGCCGCAGGTATTATCATCCCGCTGGTCGGGTATTTATCTGACCGTTTTGGACGTAAGTGGGTTATTGTGCCATCGCTCATTGTGTACGGGATTGGGGGGATTATTTCCGGTATGGCCGCCTGGCTGATGGAAAATTCCTATGCAGCCATCTTAGGTGGACGGATTATCCAGGGGATTGGGGCAGCGGGGACGGCACCGATTGCGATGGCCCTTATCGGGGATTTATATTCGGGAGCCCAGGAAAGCAAGGCGCTCGGGATTATCGAATCATCCAACGGGATGGGAAAGATTTTATCGCCGATTATCGGCTCAGCTATTGCTCTTATCACATGGTTTACGGTATTTTTTACCTTTCCTATTCTTTGTTTTGCTGTGGCCGCCTATGTATGGTTCGGGGTTAAAGAAAAGAAGAAGCCGGAAGGACAGCCTCTCCCCGAATATCTCGGAGCGTTAAAGCAAATTTTTAAAAATAAAGGAAGATGGTTGATTCCCGCCTTTTTTGTGGGTGCTACCGGCTTATTTATCCTTTTTGGCGTTTTGTTTTACCTGTCCGATATTTTGGAGGAAACCTACAAAGTTGACGGGATACTTAAGGGTGCTATTCTTTCTATTCCTCTGTTCGGAATGGTCGTTACCGCTTACATTACCGGCGCAAAACTTAAGCAGAATAAACCGCTTACCCGAAGGCTGATGCTCATCGGTCTGACAATCTTGACGGGAGCCATGATTGCCGTTGCTTTCTTTAAACAAATTTACCTTATGATTGGGCTCTTAACATTAGGAAGCATTGGAATCGGTTTATCATTGCCCTGTATCAACGTTCTCGTTACAGGAGCTGTGGAAAAGGCGGAAAGAGGAATGATCACATCTTTGTATGGGAGCGTTCGTTTCCTTGGTGTTGCCTTTGGTCCGCCTATCTTTAGCTGGTTAATGAAAATTTCACATAAGACCGTATTTTTTAGTGTGGCGGGGCTAAGCTTTGTTATTTTGCTCTCGACCTTTTTCTTCATTAAGCCTGGCGCAAGAAACCAGGGGGGAGCGGCAAAAGAACACGGACCGGGCACCCTCTTTAGGAAAAGCGAGAAAGCTCCCACGTAACATGCAATTAATTAGAGAAATTTTGAAATAAAGGAAATAAATTTAAGTAAGATAGTAGTAATGGCAGCCGCCATAAGCGGACCGACCGGGATTCCGCGTAAAAATACGATACCGATAATGGAGCCGACAATAAGGCCGACGATAAGATGCGGCTCGGCCCGAAGCATATCCAGTCCTTTTCCGTTCAAATACGTGGCAAGTGCTCCCCCGGTTAACGCGGCAACCCCTACAAGCGTCGTAAAGAGCGGAATTAAATCTTTAGCGGTAATTTTCTCGCTGGCAAATGGCACCAATACGGATATGGTCAGAAAAAGAAGCCCTACTTCCATCCCCCGGCGTTCTACTGTCGGAAAAAAACGTTCAAGGGAAGCGAGTTTTAACACTAACAGCATACTGGCTGCGGTAGCAAGAATTGGTGAGCGGCCAATTAAACCCGTAATGATAAGTAGAACAAGCACTCCTTCACCTGGAGATATTTGCATTGGCATCAAACCCCTGTCCTATTCTTCTCTTTACTTGTATGAAGAAGAGGACAGAAGTATTCTTTTTTCACTAACAAACGGGACTATTTGTGAAAAGTCAATCTGGCTGCAGAACAAAATATCTTCCGTATATTGACGTTCAACCAAACGTTTGCCTGTAGTAGAAGCAAGGAGGCGTTCCGTAAGCACGGGGACGAGCCGGAGATAACCGGCCTCTAGTAATTCTGATAAATCACATGTGTGTACTGCAGACGATATCGTTTTAGCTATATGAACCATTAATCCGGCAGCAAGACCGTCTTCGATGGCGAACTCCCCGCGGGTACCGGCGCAGTACAGCGTGATGTCGCAGTTTTGCGAAAGGGCTTTCGTTATGCATGCGGTGGCGTTAAGAAAGCATCCGATGAGTATATCCGCGGCTTTTTCCGCTTTTTGAATGGCCCTTGTACCGTTTGTAGTTGTCAGAACAAGACGCTCTCCGGTATGCTTCGCTCTTTGGAGGGCCGTCGGTGAATTGTTGTAATCAAAACCGGCGATTTGTTCGCAATACCGCTCTCCGGCCAGGATTACCCCCGGAGCCCGCAGTGCATATGCATGCTCGCTTGTTTGGACCGGGATGACGGAGGCAAAGCCGGAAGATAACGCGGCCACAATTGTACTCGATGCCCTCAGCACATCAATTACAATCACAGTTTGGTCTGTTATGTGTTCGGGACGAATTTCCTCCACGGTTTGTACGGTTTCAATCCGCATGGCATTTTCTCCCCTTTGCTATATGAATCCTGTATAAAGTATTCCGCAAAAAGAAAAAAGATGCCGAACCCTTGATGATATTCAACGAACTTTCAGTTTTCATTCAGTGCTGCCCATAATGTTTATCAGCCTTATATAGGATGGCATAAAAAAGACGGGAGTCTGCGAGACCCCGTCTTCCTTTTTATTTTCCTTCTTTAGCAAAACGTCGAATTCTTTCTTCAATTTCATCACGTACACGTTGGAATACGGCCCATTTCTCCTCTTCCGTTCCAGTAGCCTTCGCAGGATCATCAAATCCCCAGTGATCACGCTTAACGTGAGGAGGAGTCATCGGACATTTATCATTCGCATCTCCACACAGTGTCACAACATAGTCAGCTTTATTCAATAACTCCGGATCGATAATGTCGGAAGTTTGGTTTGAAATGTCGATTCCTTTTTCTGCCATGGCTTTTACAGCGTTTGGGTTTAACCCATGAGCTTCAATGCCTGCGCTATATACATCATACTTGTCGTCCAAATATTTTTTTCCGAATCCTTCCGCCATTTGGCTCCGGCAGGAATTCCCTGTGCAAAGAAAATAAATGATTTTTTTATTGTCTGCCATAACGATGTCTCCTTATGGATTTATTTTTTAAAGCTGCTAATATTGCCAAATTCAATTTGAACAGGCGCAGGAGCGCAACATACGCCTGGAGAGGCCGGTTCACCCGCAGATTCAAATTCCGAATCCTCTTTTGTGTAGAATATCTCCCAGGCATTTCCCTCCGGGTCATGAACCCAAATCTTATCCTGTACTGCATAACAACACGTAGTGTTCATTTCATCGACAGGCACAATCCCTGCATCCTGGAATCGTTGCTTCATCGCTAACACAGCTTCTGTATTAGCTACCTGGAATCCTAAATGATTGAGTGCCCCTTTGTTATCATACGGACGCACATTCATTGAGAAATGGAGCGGAGGATTATTCAATTCGAACTTCGCATAATTCTCCTTTACTTTTGTTGGTTCTTCACCGAAAAACGCACGGTAAAACTTCAGGTTTTCCTCCAGATTTCTTACATTAATCGCAACGTGCATACGGAATGTAGGTGTAGACATTGTCTTCATCCTTTCTTACTTTTTATTTATGAAACGAGGCCAAGCCAAAGGTAAAGCCCAACAAGCGTAATAAAGAGGGTAGGAACGGTTAATAAAACCCCGATTTTGAAATAGTAACCCCAGGTGATTTTAACCCCTTTACGGGACAGCACATGAAGCCAGAGCAGGGTAGCAAGGGAACCAATCGGTGTAATCTTTGGTCCTAAATCACAGCCAATGACATTGGCATACACAAGCGCTTCTCTAATCACGCCATCGGTTTGTGTCGCCTTAATGGCTAAGGCATCGATCATAACGGTTGGCATGTTGTTCATAATAGATGAGAGAATGGCAGCGATAAAGCCCATCCCGACAGTTGCCACGAACAATCCTTTGTCAGCCGTCGCTTGAATCAGCTGTCCGAGCATGTCAGTTAACCCCGCGTTTTTTAATCCATATACAACGACATACATACCGATAGAGAAAATAACGACGGCCCATGGCGCATCTTTCACTACTTTCGCCGTTTGAATCGCGTGACTTCTGCGTGCCGCCAGGATAAAGATGAAGGCAACCGCTCCGGCAATCACAGATACAGGAATACCGAGGGATTCACTGAACAAGTAACCTGCCAGAAGAATGCCCAATACGATCCAAGATAGACGGAACAATCCTTGGTCTTTAATCGCTTCGTGAGGTTTCTTTACCTGCGATACATCATAGTCAGCCGGAATATTCTTACGGAAGAAGAGATACAACACCAACAGGCTTGCCGCTAACGAAAAGAAATTGACGACAATCATTCGGCTTGCATACTCGATAAAACCAATGTCAAAGTAATCCGCCGATACGATGTTAACCAGGTTGCTTACGACGAGAGGGAGCGACGTTGTATCGGCAATAAATCCGCTTGCCATAATGAATGGCAATACCATCCGCTCATCAAATTTCAGGGCGCGGACTTGTGCCAGCACGATCGGCGTAATGATAAGGGCGGCTCCATCGTTAGCAAAAAATGCAGCCACAGCAGCTCCTAAAAGTACAACGTAAACAAACATCCGTCTGCCGTCTCCCTTTGCCAGTCGTGCCATATGTAGAGCGGACCATTCAAAGAATCCAATTTCGTCAAGAATTAATGAGATGAGAATAATGGCTACGAATGCGAGGGTGGCATTCCAAACAATCCCTGTGACAGTCACAACATCGCCAAATGTTACAACTCCGAACAATAAAGCTAAAATCGCACCGGCAGTCGCTGACCACCCGATATTTAACCCCCTGGGCTGCCAAATCACAAACACTAACGTGATGGCAAAAATAATAAAAGCACTCCAAGCTAGCATGTTTTCTTCTCCACTTCTATTTATTTTCTACTTTAATAACACAACAGTTGTTTTGTCGGGCTGCCTCGTAGTTTTTCAAGCTAGCCGCTTGTGAAGGGATGGCCTTAATAATTTGGGCAAGATACGGTTCAAGCTCTGTATTCAATCGAAAGTATGCCCATGTGCCTTCTCTTCGCTCATGAATAATACCGGCTACGCGCAGTTTCTTTAGATGCTGGCTGATACCCGGCTGTGACATGCCTAACAGGTCCACCAAGTCGCATACACACAGTTCCTTTTCTTTTAGGTAACCCAGAATGGTAAGTCGTGTTTTATCCCCTACGATTTTAAGCAAAGCAGACATATTCTCAATGCTATGGATCTCCATATATTCACCACCTATTATATAAGTATATAATTATATTAATATTCACTTATATAGAAATCAATAAAAATTGAATAGAAAGACCATTAAATGATGATTCATCTAACAGGTTTAACGCGTGATGCTGTGTTTAAAACTCGTTTGCTAGAGCAGCGGAAGCTGGCGCAGGGCGTTTTTGATATAAGCCATCGTAGTGATGAATCCCCCTGTTTGTATTACAATAGTTGGTAGAACCATTGGGGGAGGTGGTCTATATTTATGGGAATAGTTTATAAATACAATGAGCCAGTTGGAGCCGAAGATGTTATACAGGTCTTCAAGAAGAGTGGTATAACACGTCCAGTAGAACAAAAAGAGCGGATTCAGAAAATGTTAGACCACGCAAATATCATTCTAACCGCTTGGGATGATGATAAGTTGGTTGGAATCGCTCGTGCTTTAACATTTTTCCGAAAGAAGTCTCCCACTTCTAAATGTGAAGGTGTGATGACACCCGTGAAAGTGGGAGATGAATTTCGGTGAGACGGTGCCTCCCCTTACTTCTTGCAGAACATTTGATCCCCTGTTATACTCTTCTTA
>NZ_BJXX01000146.1 GCF_007991215.1 Aneurinibacillus danicus | reverse complement strand
CCCTATCATAGCGAAAAATCCGGTCGCCTGCGCTTCGTTTTTCCTTCGCGCGTTATCCCCGCGACCGCACTTCGTAAATCGCAAACTTCAGATAATCGCCTTCATCAATGCCGGTCAGTTTCGGATGATCGATGCCTGCGCCGCTCCAGTGTACGAGACGCAGTACTTTCCTGGCGTCCACCGCTGCTTCCTGAATCGTCTCTGCGAACAGTTCCGGACTCATATGGTAGGAGCAGCTCGCCGTGACCAGATAGCCGCCGTCACGCACGAGCTTCAGGCCGTTCAGATTGATATCTTTGTAGCCGCGCTGCGCGCCTTTGACTGCACCGCGGGATTTCGCAAACGCCGGCGGGTCAAGGATAACTACATCCCACAGCTTGCCTTCTTTGACCGATTCGCGCAGATAATCGAATGCGTTGGCAACCACAAAGTCGACGCGATGCAGAAAGCCGTTCAACTTTACATTCCGTTTCGCCGTCTCGATCGCATGGTCAGAAATATCCAGGGTCGTTACTTTTTTCGCGCCATGCTTGCATGCGTTCAGCGTAAACGAGCCGGTGTGCGTAAAGCAGTCCAGCACTTCCGCGCCGTCCCAGAACGGATTCTTCACAACCTTGCCGCGGCGGTCTACCGGGCGCAGTTCGTTTATTCCATCCACCTCAACCTCCTGCATACGGATGCCATGTGCCTCTCCCCATCCGGTCATGATGGGCGCAATCGCCGAACGGTTTTCCCGCTGATCGAAGAAGTATCCGGTCTTCTGTCCATTCTCGATATCGACGATCAGCTTCAGACCATTCTCTTCAATCTCGATTTCCGTTTCCGATTCTCCGTACCAGAATCCCTTCTCCTGCTCCATCCCTTCCAACTCGCGCACATACACATCGTTTCTCAGATATACGGCTTTTGGCGCGAACACATCCAGCAGCGCATTCAGAATCCATTCTCTGCGCACTTCCATGCCGAGGGAGAGAATCTGCACGACAAGTACGTCTTCGAACTTGTCCACTACCAGACCCGGCATAAAATCGGCTTCACCATACAGGACACGGCAGGAACGAATGCCCGGCAGGAAGCGCTGTCGAAATTTCCAGGCCTCCCGAATACGAGACGTGAACAATTCCTGGTTTATCTCTTCATCCGGATTCCACGTCAGCAACCGCACAATCATTTGCGATTTGGGGTTAATATATCCCCTGCCCATGAAATGTCCCTGATGATTCACAACTTCCACAATCTCTCCGGGTACAACGTCGCCTTCGATCCGCTCCACTTCGCTCTGGAAAATCCACGGATGTCCCTGTTCGAGACGTTTGCGTCGATTCCGCACAAGAAAAACTTTTGTCACAATCATAATCCTCCATATTTCAAGTCGTCTGTCTTACAAACTTATAGCATACAATAGACATAATGGTAAAATAACGATAACAATCTTGAATGTCAATGGAGATTCCTATGACTAGAATTTGGAAACAAAACCGTTTTGTCCGGTTCGGTTACGAACTGGTGGACCGCTTCATAAAAGACGACGTATCCGGCATGTCCGCCCAGCTGGCCTATTACTTTTTATTGTCGATTTTCCCCTTTTTTATTTTTGCTTTCACTTTGATTGGTTACATGCCCATTTCGACAGAAAATGCACTGGCGATCATCCAGGTAATCGCTCCGGAGAAAGTGACCGAGCTTCTGCAGCAGAATCTGCACAGCTTTTTGAATACCCGCCGGGGCTGGCTGCTGTTTTTGAGTCTGGCCGGTACGCTTTGGACCTCCTCAAGTGCCATCCACGCGATCATTGTGGCGCTTAACCGGGCGTACAATGTGGCGGACGAACGATCCTACTTCATGTCACGGCTTCTGGCCATTCTGTTTACCATTGGCATGGTCATGGCAATTTTCGTAACGCTGCTTTTGCCCGTCTTCGGCAAAACGATTGAGGTGTTTTTCACTTCGCGTATGCATGTGCCCGACTATGTGCTGCTTATATGGAACTTGCTGCGCTGGGTGGTCAGCCTGATGTTTCTGATTAGCCTGTTTGCCTTTCTCTACTATTTCGCTCCCAGCTGCGACGTGAATTGGAAGGTGACGATTGTCGGTGCGCTGTTCGCCGGTCTTGGCTGGCTGGCCGTTTCTTACGGATTCTCTTATTACGTTAACAACTTCGGCAATTACTCGCTCACGTACGGAAGCCTTGGAGGCGTCATTATTTTGATGATCTGGTTTTACCTCTCGGCGATGATTTTGATTATGGGCGGACAGATTAACGCCCTGATCGAAAAATACACAGGGAAAAGCTGAAAAACTCGCGGGCGGTGCCGGTCTTTTCCCTCCCTTCGGGCCACACGCTCCACACGGAAAAAGCAACGGCCATCATACGCCCCATGTTTTTTTCCTTGCTTACGAATGGAGGGGAAAGAGAGAAGAGAATGATTTCAATGAGGAAAAAGGTGAACGCCTTTTTCTTCCCTGAATATTTTTTCCTCCTCTTCTCTTTCTTTTTTCCTTATCTCAACAGAATAGGGAGGAAGTATGGATGAAGACGCCTGTGCCGAAAATCGGTTTTTACTTCTCGCCGAACAACGTGACAATGGCACGACGCAATATCGAGACGCACGAATGGGCAAAACGACGCTTCGAGCAGATGCGGCAGCAATGCGACGACTTTCTTGCCGGATATTCCGATGAAGTAATTTACCAGTGCACACTGTCCATGCGGGGACAGACATTTGCCTACGGTATCTCCGGCTGCCCGTATTGCCAAAAATCCTTCCCTTCCTCACCGGAAGCGCAAAGCCGGATGTTTTCTCTTTTTCCCGATAAAACACTAACCTGCCCCAACTGTTCACATACGCTTCCAAATACGGATTTTCCCGACGACGGCCGCGGTTTCGTCCATAAAGGCAGCGCATACTATCCGGTTGGCATGTGGAATTTCTATACCGCCGGCTGGCTGTTGGGCGGCGTACGTGACCATGAGGGCATGGTCACAAAGCTAACCTATATGTATATGCTTACAGGAGAGAAAAAATACGCCCAAAAAGCGATTGTGATTCTGGATGCGTTTGCCGCCGTGTTTCCGGGTACGCTTGGGCCCCGCGATTTCACTCCGTACGCAAGCAAAGTCGAAATGGGACGGCTGCATCTGCTGACAAGCATTGTCCATCGTGTAAAGGTCTTTCTCGCCCATGACTATGACTGGCTCTATCACCTGGAAGATATGGATACACTCTCACCCGCGCTCACTTTGCTCGGCGAGCCGGGAACGGTGCGGGAAAATATCGAGAGAATGCTGCATGATTATATGCTGACAGAGCCGGGCGGACCCGCCTACAATCTCAAAGACGGAAACCTGACGGAGCTGCACAACCACGAGGCGGACGGGGTGCGTGCCATGCTGGCGGTAGGACTTGTCACGGAACAGCGGGAGTACTGCGAATGGGGCATCAACGCTACAGAAGTGTTTCTCTCCAACGCAGTAGGACGGGACGGCATGTATTTCGAAGGGTCGTACGGCTACTCCATGTTTACCATTACCGTCTTTCTCGATATGGCTCTTCTCTCCGTGCGGGCCGTTTCCGGCACACCCTCCGTCCCCTCCCACCCTTTCGCAAGCGAGAGATTTTTCCGGTTTGCCGTACAGAATCCGATGGAGATGCTCTGTCAGGGCCACCTTCCCTGCTACGGAGACTGGGGACAGGATCGGGTACGCAGTCGAGAACCCGATGCGAAAACGCTCAGGGACACATACCGGGCCGCGCTTCATTTCTATCACGTTTCCCCTCAATCCAATATACGTGATGAAGCGGCCGACTGGCTTAAGCGCCTGTACCCTCTTGTCTTTAGCCAGCTGGGAGAGAAGGGCATCGACTTATTTCTCTGGCATCCGGTGTGGAAACATACGGCGCCTTTGCACTTGCCGAAAGACGTAACCATCACCGGGCAGGCCGGTATCGGCATTCTGCGGGACACCAATGAAACAACAGTTCTCATGCGAACAGGAGCCAACCATACGCACGCACACGACGATGCGCTTGCCCTTACCTGCTATGCCTACGGCAAGGAAATCTCCGCCGACCTGGGCTATAGCGTATACGGATCCAACGGACACTATGGCTGGACAACGAAATCCATCGCTCATAATACGGTGGTTGTAAATAAAGACAATCAAATGAAAAAAGGCCAGCTTTACAAACCCTTTTCCGGCGGGGAGTTCTCGCTTCTGTATCGCTCGCCCGAAGCTGTGGTATATGAGGGGAAAGCGCCATCTCTGTACGGAACCGATGCGTTTCAGCGCATGGTAGGGCTCGTTCCGCTTCCGGACGGCTCTTCATATCTGGTTGATTTCTTCTACATTCGCGGAGCCGGTACATGCGATTACTCATTCCGCGCCTTTCATGAAAAAGCGGAGCTGACCCTCGAAGGCGTACGGCAGCTAACGGAAAAACAAGGCGGCTGGACGCTGGCCGGGGTCGAAAGCAGCGCCAAACTTTACTTTGACGAACCGGGCAAGAGTTTCGGGGAGCGGTTGACAACGGGAGAGACATTCGTGCCGCTGCTGGAAGGTGAGAAAACGCAGTATTGGACGCCCGCACCAAATAATGGCTACGGATTTATCTATGATATCCGGCAATACCACCCGCAGTTATCCTGTATAAAAGCGCGCTGGGAATCGGAAGAAGGGTATGAGATGGCCTGGCATGGACTTATGGATGCGGACGACCGGGTCATGACCGGGAAATACCCGAACCTGTCTGGAACAGAGCAGCATCCGATTCTCATCGTGCGCAGCCACCGGCCCACCAAACAGTACACCGCGCTTATCCATACGACGAAAAAAGAAAATCCACTGCGGATAACAGGCTTGCACCGGCTTAATGCCCGCGGCGGAGAAGTGACCGCTTTTGCGGTGGAAGCCGGCAGCGGCTGGCTCGACTTCTGGGCATACAGCCCGGTTGCCCAGTCGATTGCCGTACGTACCCGGTTCGGCGAATGGTGTATCGAAGGGCGCTGCGGATTTCTGCGCACCGACCGGACGGGAAAGCTCCTCGCCTATGCCTGCATTGAAGCCGTCTCTATGACATTTCAGGGAAAGAAAATGGAAGGAACGAAACGGGAATGGGTGCCCATCAAATCCATTGATTATAAAAAAAGAGCCCTCCGCCTCCGCCCGCATTCGATTCCGAAATCTGCGGACTATATCCGAATTGCTCCCGCGCCGGACGCCCCCGCCTCGCTGTATTCTGTAAAAGAAGTCCGTAACGGACAGGAAGAAGTAACCGTTCTTCTGCGCGATTCATTCTCTTTATCCAGAGGATTGATTGTATCCTGCGAAAAAAATACTATTCGTACCTGCTATCCTCTGCCGCTTGCCGCTTCTTTCCGCGGCAAACTTATGCTGGGCGAGCGGGGCGGACGCGCTGTAATCGAGGACGTACCCGATCTGAAAACCATACGCGCCCGCATCCTTGCCCCGTTCACCGGAGGGGAAGCATTCGACATTATCGACGCTGCCGAAGGGTATGTGACCCAGTGGCTATAGTTTACTTCTTCGCTGCCGCGATCGCGAGCAGAACCCAGCCAATCAGGAAGCAAACGCCGCCAATCGGCGTGATGGCGCCCAGCCAGCTGATCCCGGTCATCGCCAGGGCATACAGACTGAACGAGAAGAAAAGAATGCCGAACTGGTGGAACCAGCCCGCAAGCTTCAACTGCTTCATTCCGGCAATGCCGCGCTCGCCGAGGATGCCGATGCCAAGCAGACCCAGACCGTGAATCATATGATAGTGAACACCCGTTTTGTACACTTCCAGCAGACGATCCGCAATTCTTCCTTCAAGACCGTGGGCGCCGAACGCTCCCAGCGCCACCGACAGGAACAGGTTGATACTGCCGAGAATAATGAATAGTCGTGCCATCGCTATCTCCTTTGCTTTATGAAATCTCTTTTTTATTATAACAAACGTTTTTACAAACTTTTTGACAGAGTCTATACATCTTTTGTAATTAATTCTGAAAAATCCTTACTTTAATTTTCTTAAAAAACCACCATGGCATCTCAGCCGCAACTCCGACATGAAAATCGAGATGTCAAAAATAGTTTACAAAATGTCAAAAATAAATTACAATATATAAAAAAAGAGGCGATAAATCGAATATGCAGAGAAACGGACAATTATATAATAAATTGAATGTTCTAAGAGCCGAAAAAAAGTGGACTCAACAAGATTTAGCAAAAAAAGTTGGTGTTTCAAGACAAACTATTGCTTCGATTGAAGCAAATCGTTATAATCCATCTCTGATTTTAGCATTTGAGATTTCGGCTGTTTTTGACAAAGAAATACAGGAGGTTTTTCAATACAAATTAAATAAGGGAGAATAGTTATGTATACTATTATTGGTATGGTTTTATCTTTTATTGGGCTTGTAGCAGTCATCTTTTCCGCGTATTTCATTAAAAAAGAAGGAGGAGATGAAAGAGGTAATAAAATATTAGGTATAGCAGGAATGACCGTTTATTTTTCATTTCTGTTAGGGTATTTAATTATTTTTATTATCAATATCACATTTCCATTAAATAGAGAACAGTTTACTTTTGCCTTAACTTGTTTATTTGCATTAGTTGTCATATCTTACTCTGCAACGATTATAAAATTGAAGAGACAGTATTAGAATATTGAAATTTATGTTTAACCGAGCGAGCCTTGAAAATAAGAAAAATAAAGAAGGAAAGAGGATCTGAAGCAAAAAAGACCTGTCTCCGCTTCCCATACGGAAAGCGTGACAGGTCTTTCATTTCTTTACGATGGCTCTATTTAAAGTACGCTATACTGCTCTTCATGCATATCTGTGATAAACATATGTCCCGGCGCGTGCGTAATCATAATCTCCGGCTTCACATGCATGGCCACCGCCTGCGGCGTTACCCCGCACGCCCAGAAAACGGGAACTTCCCCTTCCTTCACGGTCACACGGTCCCCGAAGTCCGGCTGGTCGATATCCAGGATGCCGATAGATGCCGGATTCCCGATATGAATGGGTGCGCCATGCACCGCCGGAAAGCGGCTCGTTACCTGGGTGGCACGCACGACGTCTTTCTCAGGAACCGGACGCATGCTTACAACCATAGGTCCTTCAAACGGTCCGGCTTTCACGCATGGAATGTTCGTTTTGTACATCGGTACGTTGCAGCCTTCTTCAATGTGACGCACCGGAATGCCGTTCCTAAGCATCGCCTGCTCGAACGTAAAGCTGCAGCCCAGCAGGAACGCGACCATATCGTCTTCCCAATAGGATGTAATGTCCGTCACTTCGTCCACCAGCTCTCCATGTCTGTACACACGGTACGCCGGAACATCAGTACGAAGATCGGCTCCCGGCGCCACCAGCTGCGGCACCGGCGATCCGGCTTCTGTAACATCCAGCACCGGGCATGGTTTTGGGTTGCGCTGACAGAACAAAAGAAATTCAAACGCAAGTTCTTTCTTCAAAATCGCCAGGTTAGCCTGCGTATAGCCCGCGGCCATTCCGGACGTCGGTTTGCGCCATTTCCCCTCCCGGATGAGCGCTCGTGCTTCAGACGGAGTCAGTGCGGCTACATTCTGCATCTTTCTTTCCTCCTGTATTATGATTTATTTCTTACGCAAAAAGCTTCGGAAGTTCTGTGAACATTGTCATACCGCTCATAATCGCCATTACCACAACGATTACCGCGCCGAAAATCGTCAGCCAAAGCGGGTGCTTATAGTCGCCGACGATTTTTGTTCTATACGCGGCCACAAGAATCACACCGAGCGAAATCGGCAGAATCATCCCATTTAATGCACCAACGAGAATCAGCACATTTACCGGCTTACCAATTAAGACAAATACAATAGTAGAAATAGCAATAAAGGCAATAATAATCGCGCGATGATATTTCTCCAGCGTAGAACTGAATGTCCGAATAAACGATACGGATGTATATGCAGCGCCGACAACCGATGTAATGGCCGCCGCCCACATAACGATGCCGAAAATTTTGTAGCCGATGTTGCCGGCCGCAAGCTGGAAGACGGATGCCGGCGGATTTTTCGGATCAAGCGCCAGGCCCTGCGCTACAATACCAAGCGCCGCCAGGAACAATACAATGCGCATGATGGAAGCAATACCGATAGCAGATACGGCGCTTCGGTTAACTTGAGGCAGCGCTTCTCTTCCCTTAATGCCCGCATCCAGCAAGCGGTGTCCACCCGAAAATGTGATATAACCGCCAACCGTTCCGCCGACCAGTGTAACGATAGCCAAAAAGTCAACCTTCTCCGGTACAAATGTTCTTACAACCGCTTCTCCAAGCGGCGGTTGTGATGTAATCGCTACGTAAACCGTAAGACCAATCATGACGAAACCCGCAATCTGAGCAAAGCGGTCCATCGCTTTTCCAGCCTCTTTGATAACAAAAATCGCAATTGCGATAATCCCGCTTATAAGTGCTCCCATCTCCGGCGTAATGCCGAACAGTACGTTCAGACCGAGACCGGCCCCCCCGACGTTTCCTATATTGAATGCCAGGCCCCCGATTACGATTAGAAACGCAAGAACGTAGCCGAGTCCCGGCAGCACCATATTGGCAATGTCCTGCGCCCGCTTCTCCGACACAGCGATAACACGCCAGATGTTCATCTGCGCACCGATATCCAAAATAATAGATACCAGAATAACGAAACCGAAGCTTGCCGCCAATTGGCTGGTAAACACGGTTGTTTGTGTAAGAAAGCCCGGTCCGATTGCCGATGTCGCCATCAAAAATGCAGCGCCGAGCAGTACGCTTGCGGTTCCTTTTTTGTCCATGATGAATCCCCCTTTAGTTGCGATGTAGAATTGGTGTATAACCGGTATGATTATTTACTTCCAACGGCCTGGACAGATACGTCAGCCTGTCGCAGTAACTCCCGAATGGTTCTGGCAAACTCAAGCGCATGGGCGCCATCGCCATGGATACAGACGGTATCTGCCTGAATGTTGATATCCTGCTTCTGCATGGTGTACACTTTTTTCTCTTTTACCATACGAACAACCTGATGCACTGCCTGCTCGGTATCCGTAATCAGCGCATCCGGCTCCCGGCGCGAGGTCAGCGTGCCGTCAATCTGGTACGTACGATCCGCAAACACTTCGTTCGCCGTACGCAGGCCGATTTTCTCCCCGGCTTTCACCAGCTCACTGCCGGATAGGCCGAACAAAATCAACTCCGGATCTACCTTGTAAACCGCTTCAGCAATTCCTTCCGACAAACCCGGATTCTTTGCGGCCATATTATACAACGCGCCGTGCGGTTTGACGTGTTGCATCCGGCCGCCGGATGCTTTAACGAATCCGTATAATGCGCCGATCTGGTATACGACCATGTCGTACGCTTCCCGCGGCGTTATATCCATGTTGCGCCGTCCGAACCCTTCCAAATCGGGAAGGCCGGGATGCGCACCAATCGCCACTCCTTTTTCAAGTGCCATATCCACTGTGCTGCGCATGACAGCCGGTCCGCCGGCATGAAATCCGCAGGCGATATTGGCCGACGTAACATACGATAGAATCTCTTCGTCTGATCCCATCCGGTATGCTCCGAAGCTTTCACCCATGTCGCAATTGATGTCTACTCGATACATACGCTTCCTCCTCTACACTGCTTTTATCGATAACGCAGGGCAATGCCCTGTTTTACCTGTTGAATCTGCTTCTCTCGTGCAAGATAGAGCGCTTCCGCTTCTTCAAGTGAAACCTCCTGAAAACGAATCTTTTCTCCCGGTTTTACCTGAGCTATCACAGGCAAATCAACAGAGATAATCTGGGCGATTTTCGGATAGCCGCCCGCGGTCTGCCGGTCCGCCAGCAGCGCAATCGGCTGTCCCTCCGGCGGCACCTGCACCGTACCGAACGCCACCGATGATGAGAGCATTTCCAGCGGTTCCGTAAGCGAAAGCTCCGGTCCCTTCAGACGATACCCCATCCGGTCGGATTGCGGTGTAACCTGAAACGTTGAAGCAAAGAACGCTTCCCTGCTTTCCTTCGTAAACCGGTCGAACTGCGCACCGCGCAGCACACGGACGGTCGGATTCACATCATAGTCCGGGAATACGTCTACGCTTATGCTCCATCCTGACGCAATCGTATCACCCCCCTGAGCTGAAAGCTTCTGCATTTTCCATTCCGCCCGTTCAGAAGGCTGACCTGCTTCCAGCACATCCCCTTCTTTTAGCGCCCGCCCCTGATATCCACCGATACCAGCGCGCAAATATGTACTGCGGCTTCCCAACACTTTCTCTACGGCAAACCCGCCCGCCATTGCCAAATACGCGCGGCAACCGGACACACAGCCACGGAAGTTCAAAATGCTGCCTTTCTTTATATACACGGGACGCCATTGCGGAATAGATTGACCGTCCACCTCAGGCGACAAATCGGCACCACAGACAGCAACCAGTGCACTTTCTTCAAATTCTAATTTTGGACCTATTAAAGTAATCTCCAGCCCTGCTTCGCCTTCATCATTGCCGACCAGCAGATTGGCCATTCGCAGCGAGAACGTATCCATCGCACCGCTTACGATCACGCCGCGCTGCTGGAATCCATACCGGCCCAAATCCTGTATGCTTGTCAGCAATCCCGGGCGCAGCACTTTTACCCTCATTCACCTCCCTCCTTCCATTCATCGTATTCATGCCGGGAAATTGCCCGGAAACGAATGTGATCGCCTGCCGTAAGCAGTGTCGGCGAATCGCTGTCCGGAACAAACAGCTTAAGCGGAGTCCGTCCGATAAGTTGCCAGCCTCCCGGCGTTTCAATCGGGTAGACACCTGTCTGTTTCCCGGCAATACCGACCGAGCCGGCGGGAATAGAGAGGCGGGGCGATGGGCGGCGCGGCGCGGCAATTGCCTCCGGCATGCCGCCGAGATACGGAAAACCGGGCGCGAAGCCAATCATGTATACGAGATATTCCGCTTCGCTGTGAATGCGTATGACTTCTTCCGGCGTCAGCCCGTTATGTTTGGCTACAAACTCGAGATCGGGGCCAAATTCTTCTCCATAGCAGACAGGAATCTCGATCACGCGCGTCGGCACATCCGCTTCCGCTTCTATATCTGTGAGCGTATCTTTCAGCAAGCTGCACATCTGTTGATAGGGGGAAGGCGGAGCTAATGTTTTGTTTTCCGTCAGGCGTATGCCCATTTCTTTCAGTACAAGACACGGATCGTAAAACACCGTGACCGTTGTAAAAGCGGGAACATATTCTATCATGCCGGGAATGGGCCGCTCCGCAAGCCGCATGGACAGCGCTTTTACTTTGCGGTGTACATCCTCTGAAATCTCGTCTCCCAATTCAATTACCACCGCAGCGTCTCCTAGCGGGAGTAATTTCATGCGTCTTCACCTCGCTTTTTTCTGTGAAAATCGTGAGGAAAGAAGGAGAGGATAGAGGAAAGGAGATCCGGGGAAGAAAAAGGCCTTCGCCTTTTTCCACATTAAAATCCTCTTCTCATTCCTTTCTCTTTTTTCCTTCGTACCACAAAAGTCAGCTGGCCTTCCCGTAATTTTCATGTCGAGGTTGCGGCAGAAAAGCCATAGTTATTTTCTTTAAAACCAAGCTGACAGGAAATTTCGAACGCGGTCCGCTTAATTTTTTCAATGAGCGGCGGTAGATTTTCACCCCGGTAATGAGCTTCCAGCCCGGCCATGCTAATTCCGGCCACAACCTCGCCCCTGTGGTTAAAAACCGGAGCGGCCACCGCCGCCGAATAATCTTCCAGCTCTGAATAACTGACGGAGTACCCGTTCTTTCTCGTCTGCATAACGGTTTCCCACAGTTGATCCCGGTCCGTAATCGTTCCGGAAGCAATCGCCTTCAATTCAACTTTATTGATATAGCGTTCGACTTCTTCCAGAGACATATACGAGAGAAGAATCCGGGAACAGGCTCCCGCATACAGCGGCGTGCGTCTGCCTACCCTCGTATAAAGCCGGACCGGATTCTGCGTATCCACCTTCTCAATGTAGATCGCTTCATCGCCTTCCCGAACGATTAAATTAACCGCCTCTTTCATTTCATCACGCAATCTGCGCATAAAAGGCAGGGCGATCTGCCGAATATCGAGCCGTTCAGCCACAAGCTGCCCCAATTTCAGAAAAATAAGACCAAGCGAATACTTTCCTTCACCGTCCCGGACAAGAAATCCCATTTCTTCCAGCGATTTTACCTGGCGATATACAGACGTCTTTGGCATGCCCGTTACATCAACCATTTCCTGAAGCGTCAGCCGATCATGAGAGTAAAATATCTGTAATATTTCAAGCGATTTGACTACAGTTTTATTCCTGCTCACCGCACTCCTCCGTTCCGAATTTCGGAATAACTATTCCGAATTTAATATAATTATCTGTTATAATAAAATCATCTGAATAAAAACTCAAGCCATATGTAAGATTTTTTTACAGATACAGTTGTTAGAAAAACAAAAAAAATGATAATGATAGAAAACGACTCTGGTGTTTCTGCCGCAACCCCGGCATGAAAATCATAAAAAGGGCGGCTGACTTTTGTGGTACGAAGGAAAAAAGAGAAAGGAATGAGAAGAGGATTTTAATGTAGAAAAAGGCGAACGCGGCCAGGTTTTCCCTTCGAAAGAGCGTCGTTCTGAAGTGTACGCCAAGTATACGTCGAAGGCATCCATCGCGAAAAGCTGAAATGCAAGAAACGTCCCAAATCCACGCAAATGGATCTCGGGACGCTTTTTCTTTGAAAATTTAGAGACTAAGCGAGATGGATTTTAAGAAATTGCCTGCCTGCGGATATGGTAGAAACTATATAAAAATAATACAGTCCCAAAGCCGAGAAGAACCAGCATAATCTGAAAAATGTCCAAAAACTGATAGTCACCTGCTACCAGCGGTTTCATACCGGCCAATGTCCAACCTTGCGGCGTGCATAACGAAAACGTCCTGACCGGGCCTGTAAGCGGCAGGAATGGCCAGAAGCATCCTCCGATAAATCCGGTCAGCAGCGCGAGTAACGGGGCCCCGGTCTCAAGTTGCCGACCGGTTTTAAAAACCGCCGAGAAAAGCATACCGAGTCCGATAACCGCAAATATATACGCGCCAAGCAGCGCGTACTGCAGCGGATGAAATACGAGTGAAGCACCGAACAAAAGCCGGGCCAGCACAGCGCAGACGCCAACCAGAAATAAGGAAAGCAGGCCTAGCGCGGCAATGTTGCCAGCATAAAATTTCCACAGCATGCCGGGTACGGACATCATCCGCTTGAGCGTTCCGTTATCGCGTTCCTCAAGCAACCACCGGCTGTGCAGCGTCACAAACATCAATATAAACACCAGCAGCATGCCTATTCCGGTCAGCGCCGCATTCGATACGCTCGTCAACCTGTTCACCGTCTGTACACCACCGCCTGCCATCTCCTTATAATCAATCGTCATCAGCGGCTTTGGTTCCCATTGAGAATCTGTATATTTCCAGACCTTCTCCCAGAGAGAGCCTGAAGCGGGTGATGTCAATCCATACAGTCGATAGATCTGTTCGGCGCTGTTTGCGGCACCCGCATTGGCCGACAGCCGCATCACCTCACTGCCGAGCATCTCGCCAAGAATTCCGTATGACAGCGAGCCCGGATTCTTCAGCATCTCCACCGTATCGTCTGTATCTTCTTCCAGGATGGCGTCTTTTAGCCCTGCCTTAATGACGAACGCGGCTTCTACTTTAAAGCTTTCTGTTAGCTTATACGCTTCGTCGCGGCTGACACGGAGTACGCGTATGCCTTCTTTGTCCGCAAACCGATCTACGATTAATCTAGAATAATCGCTTCCGTCTTCATCCGCTACCGCCACGGGAATAACGGACTGTTTCTCAAAGCTTTGCGTGGCATTCAAAATAAATACGAATACGAAGGGAAATGCCAGCAGCAAAAGAAGGAACACCCGATCCTGTAGCATCAACCGCAGCCTGAGTTTTAACACCTGTAATATTGCGTACATCTACTTCCTCCCCACAAACGGCAGAAGTATTGCGGCTATCGTAAGCAGCACACAGCCAATGATCAGCAGCATCCTCGTCTCCGGCCAGACGGAAAGCGATTCGTCACCGGAGAAAATCTTCAGCATGCCGTGCATGGCCCACCGGGTAAACGTAAATTCACTCGCTGTCTGCAGACTGTCCGACAGGGAGAACAACGGATAAATGTTCCCGCCGATAATAGCCAGAAAAAATGTGCCGATGTATCCGAGCAGCTCCGTCCCTTTGGAGAACAAGCCGAGAACCGCCAGCAAAAACGACCAGGAAGCAACAGCGAACGCAGTTGCCGTAAAAACGAACAGAAACGAAGCCGGCTGTGCACCCAGATAATTATCGAATAACAGGCTCGCTCCGATGACCAGCAGTGCGGTCTGTATCCACAGTAGCAGAAATATACCGAAGAACTTCCCGGTAAATACCTGCCACATGCCGACAGACGCAGCCCGAAACCTGTCCAGCATTCCCAGCTCCTTTTCCTCGGCCAGGGAACGGCTGCCCCGAATGCCGAGAAAGCTGACGAATACGACCGCGAGCGCGGACGTAAAGTACTCCGGAAAACTCACCTGCGGAATCGACGAAAGCGTAATTTCCTCGTAGATTTCATTGCGTCCAAGCGCCCGCATCATGAAATCAAGCACGCTGTCTTTCATTACCCGATCCAGTTGTTCGGCACTCGCCCCTCCATCTCTTGCGGCATGCCAGACCGCCTTTACGGCGCTCTGCCCGGCCGACAGGTCATTCATGGCGCTAATAAGCTGATTCTTTATCTGATCGGCCTGCTCTTTGCGCGTCCGGTTGCCGATGAATTCGACCGGATAGTTGTCGCCGCTGTACAGGCTGGCCGTAAATCCTTTTGGAATCATAATGGCGCCTGCAATCCGGTTCGTCTCAAGCATCCGCATTGCCTGCGTTCTTTCTGTTTTATGTACGGTAATAAATCCTTTCATGTAATCCAGCTCTTCCAACTGCCGGCTGATCATCTTCGTATTGAACGTTTGGTCTTCATCCACAAATGCAATCTCAAACGCCTGGCTATACCGGCTGGAAAACAAATACGGCGAAAGCACCTGGACAAAAAGCCAGATGAAAAACAGCGGCAGCACCAGCAGGAGTCCAATCGCCTTTCGGTCACGCCAGTATAAAGTCAGCTCTTTTAAAATCAAGGTTTTTACCAGCACAACGGCAATCTCACTCCTTTCCTATACCGCAAGCATAAGAAGGAGCCTTGACAGGCTCCTTCCCCTCTTGCATTACGGCATCATCATTCCCGCGTCTGCCGGAATAATACCCAGCTGCTGGAACAATGCCATATTTTTCATCATGAACTGCATGCTTCCCTGCTGAATCTCCTGCTGAATCTGCATCATCTGCTGGTCGGTCATTGTCGCGAGGTTGATGCTGTTCTGTGCATTCAGCTCCGGCAGCTTCACGCCCGCTACGTTGAATTTCTCGTTGCTCTTCATATCGAGCGAAATCTTCTTCGGCATGGTTGGATCGTCCTGCGGCCCGCTCATTTCCACTTTATAATCCGCGATCCGCGTTTTATCTTTATCGTTATTCGTTACCGTACCTTTCCAGCTCAGCACAATCGGCTCAGACTGTCCGCTTTCGTTGTCATTAATCTTTACTTTTACGTCCTGATTCTGCTTGTTCCCCTCTTTTGTCATTGCAAAGTCGGCTTCCGCTACCACGTCGGTCAGCGTGCTGCTGCCCGTCTTATCGACAACGGTAAACTTCACATTGCCTTTGCAATTCTCGCCTTCTTTTTTGTTTACATAGGCGATGTTCACTTTTTCTTCCATATTGTCAGATTTCTTCGTGTTTACGTCGAAAACAACATGGTCTTTGTTTTCTTTGTCCTGGAAACTCACGAGCTTCAACGTATTTTTATCGCCGGATTTCGTATCATTCATTTCAATCGTCCTGCTGAGAATGTTGTCTTCTTTGTCCGCATAGACAATCATTTTTATACCGTCACCGTACTCACCGTTATCGATCGAACGGTCTGCCTCTTCTTTGAATTCGGCGAATTTCTTTTTAAACTCTTCTTTGCTCAGCTTCGGCAAATCTTCCGGCGAGCCTGATGCTGTCAACTCGGCTAATTTCTGATAGCGAGGATATAATAAGTCCTGAAGCTTTTGGTCTTTGGAAATTTTATCCGCCATCTTTTTCATCAGCTGCTTATATTGCTCCGGAGTGAACGTAACCGTAATTTCCTTCGCGTCCATTTTCACGCCCGCCTCTTCAAATGTGGCGTTTTTCTTCACGCTAACCTGATCATTCTGGATGCTATCAGCATACAGCATAGCGTACTCGCGCATAATCGGCTGCAGCTCTTCCTTCGGAATTTGGATAAGATCCAGGTATTCTTTCTGGGACGGGATGCTTTCCGGAATGCCCGGGATGCCGTATTTCTGCTCGATGACGGCTTTATCTTTCCAGTTGAAATATCCGTATTTGTTGTATAAAGCGGGAACACCGAATCCCAGCTTTTCAGCGTCATAGAAGAACTCGACACCGATGACGTTGTTGTTCTTTATATTTACATCAGCTTTCAGGAAATTCTTTTTGTTCTTATCGTCCATTTTTGATTCCACGACCACTTTGGCGTCTTTTACGATTTCCATGATTTTTGCCTCTTGCGGATCGGTTGTCTGCATATCAACCGTTAGATTGGACAACTCTATCTTCTGTTCTACAGCCCCTTCCAGATACGGTTTAGCGTACTCGTTATACTTCTGGTTGTATTCTTCTATCATCTCGGAAAAGTTCTGCATTTCTTTCGCTTCCGCTTCGAGATAGACGGTTTTGTCGCTTTTGAATACGTCGAAGAAAGCGTACGCCGAATATAGTCCCCCTGCCGCTACCAGCAGAACTACCAGCACCAGAATCAGTGGCATTTTACCTCTTGCCATGTTGTTGTTCCCCCTCCAAATAATGTTGAACCTCTTGTGTCACGCCCACGGCGAGGAGCTCTCCGCCTTTTAAAACTCCAATACGGTCACACGCCTCCATCTCTTCCAGGTGATGGCTGGTGTAAAGAATAGTACTCCCGCGCCTGCTCATCTCTTTGAGCGCCTGGATAATCTGTCGGCGGGAGCGGACGTCTACGCCGGCCGTCGGCTCGTCAAGAATCAGCAGATCGGGCCGGTGCAGCAGCGCCACTCCCAGATTCAGCCTGCGCTTCATTCCCCCGGAATACGCCTCTACGCGTTCTTTGATTCTATCGCGCAGGTCGATGATATCCATCACTTCATCCATGCGCAGCACCAGCTCTTTTCCCCTGAGGCCGCACATCTTGCCCCAGAATGCGAGATTATCGATACCGCGCAGGGAAGGATATAACGCCAATTCCTGCGGGACGTAGCCGATGCGCTTTTTGATTGCGGCTCCGCCCCGATGCACGGAGGTACCGTCGATGAGCACTTCTCCACCGCTCGGCTTGACGACCGACGCGATGATAGAGAGAAGCGTGGACTTTCCGGCCCCGTTCTCGCCTGCCACACCGAACATTTCGCCCTGCGCAATATCAAGATTGATGCTGTTCAGCACACTTTTTTGACCGTATTTCTTGCTGATGTTGCGAATCGTAATAAACACGGTGGATTTTTTCTCTCTCCTCTCCTGGCAGGACAACCAGATTATTTTAATAGCTGATTAGCGCCGCCATCAATAAGCCTGTGGCGATGCTAAGCCGGGATGCAAAAAGCCCCACCGCCACGTTGCCTTTCGGAATTTCCGAGACAACTCGGAACGGTGTAATCAGTTCAAACAAATAGAACACAAGCACCTGGAATATGGTAGCTACCACACCCCAGATGACAAGATCGAGCAGGTTGACAGAGTTATAGATCGCAGAAGCCAAAACGATGGACAGACCGATCATCTTTCCACCCAAATCATGAGCGGCAGCCTTTGCGGCGCGTTGTTTCTGCACGTCGTTCGTATCGGCCCCTTCCCGGATAAGCGCATACTCTTTATAAGGAGTCGTAAATATAAACACCAGCATGCCGAAGCCGAGCAGCGGAAGCGTAACAGCCAGATAAACCAGAAAATTCAAAATGTTATCCCATTGCGACGCCATGGTCAATCTCCTC
>NZ_BJXX01000145.1 GCF_007991215.1 Aneurinibacillus danicus | reverse complement strand
CTCTTTTCCTTCGCACCTCAACAATCGGCACCCTTCCCGTCATTTTCATGTCAGGGTTGCGGCTGAGACGCCATGGTGGTTTTGTACATCTTCTAATCCAACCGGAAGATAATAGGACAGATTCCCGGTAATTCTCCCGCCGACCCGTGCCACGATTGCGGAGGCACGGCCGCCGATTAAGAACGACCCCCATAGCAGGTATCCTGCATACGGCCCTTTGAGCGTCTCAACCGTAATGGAAGGAAGTTCAGCCATCTGTTGGTATATCATGGGCTGTTCCCAGTAAAGCTCTTCTCTATCCCGCTCTACGACTTGATTATGTATATCGTATAATGTGACGCCGCCGCCTTCCCGGCCGAAAATCGGCTTCACTGCGTATGGGGCTTTCCCGGCGAAACAGTTCTCGAAGTACGTGGGGAGCATATAGCGACCAATCGTATCCCGCTCTTCCGCCGTAAAAAATTCTCCGGCTTCATACAGACTCCAGATAAGTCCCTGCAACGCTTTCGTCTGTGCGATAAACGCGGAGGGCGGGTTGATTACCGCAAGCTTCCTGCGCGCAATAATATCAAGCACATGGGCTCCGGTCGGATAGCCGTCCGTATCCGTCTCTTCGGCAAGCTTCTCCAGAGCATGGAGGCGGTATAGTATATCGATAGGAACATGCTCTCCATCCGGTTTCAATACGCATAAGCGGTCGTTATACACACGTAAATCCTTCAAGGCTGCAAACGTCCCTGTAAGACCGGAGATGGCAAGTAAATACTTTGTCGTACCCGCGTCTTCCTCATGCCAGTCAAGCGCACTAAACACGATTGTATCCGTTGAATAGCCAAGTTCCCGGTACTTTTCAATAATCATTTGAAACGCTCTAGTAAGGTGAAGTTCCATACGGGAATTCGGATTTTTCTTTCCGAAAAACCGGCAAGCCTGCTCGTTTACATGAAACGCTTCTACGATGCCTGTCGGCGTGTCGCTATTCAACTCAAGCATTTTCCACCCTTGCGCCGTCTGTGCAAAATCGAAGCGCCCGATGACGGTCGGCACCTCTTCCCATACAGCTACGCGCAACGCCTTCCATGCTTCCCTGGGGATGCCCATCTCCGCGAGCAATTCCACGCTCGCCTGGCGCACCACCGATATCGTGCGTGTAAATACGCGGCCCAATCGCTCCGTTGCTTCCGCCAGTTCCCGTCGTTCTGTTTCCGTTATGAGGTGGATGTCAGCCAGCGCGTATTCTTCACCGTGCATCCAATCCCAGGTAAAAATACCCTCTTTGCGAAACGGGTCATACAACGCAGCGCGCCGTTCCTCATAGTTCATCTCCCGCTCCATCTAACTGCTGCTCCACCCGGAACCGCCGATACCACCTTTAGAGCCGCTGGAAATCCCGGATTTTTTCGCGAATTTCTTCTTGCCATCGCTGCCATACACGTAGGAACCGGTATGCGCTCTACCATCATCATCGCAGTAGCCGTCGTTATCCTGATCATAGCATTCATCGTCCGAAGAACATCCCGCAGGCACCGTGACGAGTGCTGCCGCCATGAACAGGCTGAGCAATTTCTTAGCGTGCCCTCTCTTGCCCGCTGTCTCCTCCATCTCCCATCCCCCTCTCACGCGGTTGGCTGCGCGTAATAGACATATACGCCCCGGTCTTCATCGATCTCCGTCGATGTTTTCTCCCACTCCCGGCCGTACAGGTACAGGAACTGGCTCTGCAAATGCAGGATAGCGTCATCATCGTCTTTAAATACATACGTACATACCACAGGATAATGCGCCGTATCTTCCTTGAATTCGCGTACCTCCATAATGATGCCGGGCTTATTGCGGGATACCGGTTTTGCCGGCTCGACTACCTTCTCGTCTTCCGCTATCTGTACATAGATAACATAACAGGATGATTCCACTGCGCATGATGTTCTTTCGTATACGACGCCTTCTTTGACGAAATAGTCGCAGGCGAAGCGAAGCGCAATTTCGTCTTTATCAATCAAATCATAATAGTACAGCACCGGAAATCCCTTTGCTTCGTCCAGTTTTCGATATTCAAGCCGGGCCATCTCTCTCCTCCTCCTCTCTTTTATTTACTCTCCTATACGAATATGCGCAAGATAAAGTTACCATTTTTACCTTTTTTGGTTATTTAGTCAGAAGAAATGGACGCCTGATAAGCGTCCATTGCCCTACGAAATTTAGCCGATGATAATCTTTTCTTCCGGATAATGAATATCCGCTCTTGACTTTCCGGAAATGAACAGGGAAAGGAACGGCATCATGCCGATACGTCCGATGTACATGAGCAGCACCAGCATAATTTTACTTACGGAAGATAGTTCGCTCGTCATCCCCGTCGATAGGCCGCACGTACCGAACGCAGAGCAAACCTCAAAGATGATAGCCGCAAGTCCAAACTTCTGTTGCTCCGCCATCTCTATGACCATTACTCCGCCCACAGCCAGAATTGAAGCGGTAGTAAAAAATACGAAGCTCTTATTGATGTCTTCCTGACGAAGCGATCGCCCAAAAATTCGAACCTCATTGCGTCCCCGGGCAAAAGTAATAATGGTGAGAATGATAACGGCCAGTGTAGTAGTCCGAATGCCTCCGCCCACACTGGACGGACTAGCCCCGATAAACATAAGAAGCGAGGTGAAAAGCTGGCTTGCCACACTCAATTCCGAAGCATCCACCGTTGTCAGTCCCGCGCTGCGTGCCGTAACAGAAAGGAACAACGAATAAAACAGTTTCTCATGCCACACCATATCCGCAAAGCGCTGCGAGTCTTCTATAATCCAGATGCCGATAGCGCCAAGCACAAGCAGAACCGCAAAGGTCAGCGTTGTAATCTTCGTATAGAGCGAGAAGCGGAACCGGGTGTGGCCGCCGAAAAAATATTCCCGCACCTCGATCAGTACAGGAAATCCAATGGCCCCGAGAATAATCAGAACCATTGTTACAATTTGTATAAAATAATCGTGCGCATACTCAATCAGCGAGTTGCCAAACAGATCAAAACCTGCATTCGTATATGTAGAAATCGAATGAAAAAGACCGTAATAAAAAGACGTACGAAGAGTGTCACAGTACCCGGCAAAATAAAAATAGAATGCGAAAATGACCGTCCCTATCGCCTCAAACAGCAGCGCCATCCCCAGCACCAGTTTCATAAGCTGAACCAGACCCGAAAGGTTATAGCGGTTCTGGTCCACCATAATAAGTCTCCGCTGTGATAAGCCGATGGGTGCTCCAAGAAGAATCCAGATTAAAGTGCTCAACGTCATAATGCCGATACCTCCCAGCTGGAAAGCAAAGAGAAGCACGCCCGCTCCAAATCCGCTAAACGTGCTTGAAGTGCTTACGGTAGTCAGCCCGGTGACACTGACCGCGCTGGTTGCCGTAAACAGCGCGTCCGCAAATGAAAGGTGTACACCCGGCTTCAGGCTTATCGGCAGCATTAGCAAGCCGGTAACCACGATAATGGCAACAAAATATGCGGTCACAATAACTTGAATGGGAGATAATTTACTATATTTTCGCAGCATCATTTCTGCTCCTTACCGATAAATATGTCAGGTTGAATGTTACGGGTTTTGGCTCCCCTTGTCAAACAACCTCGCTATCTGTCATGAGTACCCGTTGCCCATCATACATATCTAACAGAATGCTTCAATCAAGAAACGGGGGCGAGAGCCATTAAGGGCGCGATTACAGTTAGTATTGTGTTTTTTCTTATCTTTGTACTCTACGCTTCCGTCCAGGCGAATACATATCATGATACGGTGCGTCAGTTGAATGAGGTGCAGCGGGAGAACGCGAAACTTCAAACAACCAACAAAGAGCTTATCAAGGAGTTAAAAAGAATAAAACAGGATTTGGAAAAAGCAAAAAAGGCACAGGAACAAAACAAAAAGATAGCTTACCTGACTTTTGACGACGGACCTTCCGCCAATACGCCCGCCGTTCTCTCCGGCAGCAAAAATAAACAAAAAGCCATCATTCTCATGCATGATTCGCAGGTGAAAACTACGACGGTTCAAGCGCTGCCCGCCATCATTGAGGGCCTGCGCAGGCAGGGATTTTCGTTTGATGTTTTAAGCAGTCAATCATTCACCTGCCACTTTTCCCCTGCCCCTTAACCACTTTACCAATAGGAGAGACATAAAAACTGTTATATACTAGAAAAAACTTCAAAGAGTGGTGAATAAACCGATGATACGCGTCTCTCCTTATGTGCTGCTTGTGCTGGCGAATGTATTGTGGGGCGGAAACTTTGTAATTGGACGGGCCATTACGGAAAGTCTACCTCCTTATACACTCTCCTTCCTGCGCTGGTGTACGGCACTTATCGTATTCTTACCGTTCGTTTGGTCGAGCCTGCGCAAAGAATGGCCTCTGCTGCGCCCAAAAATGGCTGTTATCATTCTCATGGCATTTACAGGCATAACCGGGTTCAATACGCTTTTGTATATTGCGCTGCATTATACAACGTCCATTAACGCTTCGCTGGTCAATACGTCCACACCGATTGTCATTTATATTCTCTCGTTTTTTATTCTTCGTGAGCGTTTGAATAAAAATCAGACGATCGGCACGATTTTTTCGCTTGTTGGGGTTTTGTTTATTATTTCCAAGGGTTCTCTGGACACGCTGCTTGCGTTCTCATTTAATCTCGGCGATCTGCTTGTTATCGCCGCCCTCATATGCTGGAGTATTTACTCCATTCTGGTAAAACGGTATACGGATATTCTGCCTGGTTACAGTACATTTTTCGTTTGTATCCTGATCGGTATCGCAATCCTGTTTCCTTTTTCCATGTATGAAATATTCGTTGCCCAAATTCCGGTTGTATGGTCGACCGGCTCCGTACTAACAGTGCTTTATACCGGTATATTTGCTTCCATTGTGGCATTTATCTCCTGGAACTCGGCCGTTTCCCAGGTAGGGGCAGGAAAAGCCGGTATTTTCCTTAATCTCATTCCCGTGTTTGCATCCATTTTTGCAATTCTGTTCATCGGGGAGCACGTAGCGTGGTACCAGACGATCGGTGGCTTATTCGTCGTGCTCGGCGTCTATATTTCCACGCGAATCGTGAATGTAACCAAAAATAATCCGCTATCACAAAACGAAAACGCCGGATAAGATAAATGGGACCTGACATACTTTGTCGAATCTAGTAGAATATATGCAGGTAGTAAGTAATACAAACGCAACTTATTATGATACGAAACTGGCAGAAAGGAATTTTTCGCTCACGACCATGAAAAAAAGATGCAGATGGATATTGTCAGGTTGTCTCGTTCTGCTGTTTTCCGTTGTTTTTGGCACCGGCGTGGAGGCGTCGAAAGAAACCGCACTGCTGCATAAAGAACAGGCTTTCTCCATCATGAAAAAAAGCGCGGTAGTTCAACCCAAATTGGTAGGCCCCATTTCAAAGAAAAAGATATATGACGCACTTCTTCCTTACTTCACGAAAAACTATATCGAAGCATTCATCAAAGAGAACTTTTTGGAGACCGAAAAAGGGTTGATAAGAAAGTAAAAACCGGTCGAATGACGACCGGTTTTTCCCGCTCTATATCAGAAAGCCTTCCTTCTTTTCTAAATGGAGAAAAGAAAGAGACATTCGCCTTTTTCCACATTGAAATCATCCTCCTCATCTCCGATAAATAGAGAAGAAAAATTTTTCTAAAAAGGAGTGAAAGAATTGCGCAAACCTATCATCGGCTTGCTTGTCTTCCTTATGCTTCTCCTGCCTGCTGTGTCACATGCGGATATGCGTGAGGAAGATGGTTCCTTTTATTTTTATAGTCCGAACTCTGGATTTATTATTAAATTGATCACGCCGCAGGAACGAAATATCACCACAAATATCATTGACCGCATCGATTTCGAACTATGGTGGTATGATCAAAAAAATGAATATCATAAAAGAGACCCCATCAACTATGCCAGAAGGGTAAATCCACATGATGTGAATGTATTTTACACTAATAAAAATGCAATGAGCCAAAACAAGGACATTCTTTTGGACCGCTCTTCTTCTCTGTATACTATCCGAGACTACGAAACAAAATTATCGGCTAGCGGAGACGTCAAAATTCCGATTAAAATTAAGAATCTTGTCGCGCCAACCGGTCCGAATAATCATTATCCCGGCGTGTATAATGGCGAAACAAATGTCCAGATATCTATAGATTTACGATATTTTCATAATGACAAAGACGGTGGCAAATTCTATACCAGCTTTAAAACCGGGAAGGTTAAAATGTTTGCCGACCGACTGATCCTGGACTTTCCCAAGGATACCTACGTGCACAATACAAGCATGAGCACGCTTTTACCTGAACAGGATATTCTGGTGCAGGTCAACCAGCGCCCAGCCAGTACACAAGAATATATGTTTATCAGCCAAAGTTATACTATCACTGATAAATATGAAAGAAACGATACAAAGCCAAGCCAATCAGGAAACATTACACTTAAATATGATGCCGATGTGGCACCGGAAGTAGCTATGCATAATATTTCTGTCGTGCAGAGGAAAGACAACAAATGGATACCGATCGGCGGGGTCGTGGACAGTAAAGGCCAAACGGTGACGGCACCTATTGATGAATTCGGTGAATATGCCGCCGCTATTACCTATAAAACATACAAGCTTGATAACTTGAATAACTGGGCCAAACCGTATGTGCTTGCCCTTGCTTACAAAGGCGTTATCCAGCCGGATATCTACCTGTTTGACGGACGCCTGCTAGAAGATTTGGATGCGGAGATTACGCGGTTTGATTTCATTATGATGCTTGCCCGGGCCAAGGGGCTAAAGCCGATTTCGTATACCGGCTATTTTACCGATGTAAATAACGCTACATATGGCAAAGCCAGACGGGGATACGATGGAACCGGCTATTTGATGAGCGCCATTAAAAACGGATTTGTCCAGGGTGAAACATCGAACGTTTTTGGAAACGTTCTGGAACCGGAACGGCCGCTCACACGGGAAGAAGCTGCCGTATTCATGGCACGCGCAATGAATCTGAAAATCCCGACATACTCAAATTTGGATAAGGTGAAAGAAAAATTGTCGCAGACATACTATGACGCTCCGCTCATCTCGGACTGGGCGGTGCCTTACGTGGATATGGTGACAAAAGAAAAGCTGATGCAGGGCAATCTGAATTACTTTAAACCGCGCCAGAAACTTACTGTAGCGGAAGCCAGCACGCTTGTCTACAATATGATGGACAAAATGAAACTTTTCGGAAAATAATAGAATGAGGGCAGCATATATACGCTGCCCTCATATTTTTTCTTCTATAATCTAGTATCTTGTCTTGATAGCACTGCGAAGCATATTCCACACCGGGGCAGAGTTGATGCCAAGACGCCAGATGGCAATTCCATTCAGACTCTCCCGCTTGGCTACACCTACTTTTGCAAGCAGTGTTTGCGGTGTTTTATAAGCGGTCATAATGCCCGGTACCAGTTTCTCCTTAGGCACCATCTTCTTTGCTTCGCGAACCGCGGCGGTAACTTTATCGATGGGTTCAGGTTTTTTCACGGTTTGCGGATTGTATTCATACGCCATGATTACGATTCGATCAGCCAACATACCAAGCGCTTTATAATCGTACGCCTGATAAGAACTATTTGGTGGATGCAAGCTTAGCGTCAATCCAATTCCGCTGCCTGCGCTGGTGCAGCGGTAAAACTCCCACCGACCAGCATCGTGCAGGCCAAAAAATATACTATGATTTTTTTCATTGTAGCCTCCTATTTCCCCTATGAAATCATATCTTTATATTTAATAGAAAAAGCCCGGTATAATAGACTCACCAAAAAAATTTAGAAAGATTCTAATACCTCAAAAAACAGGCGCACAATCTGCTATCCACATCAAAACGCGGTGAAGAACCCGGAATGTGATACAATAAAATAAGATCGCCGAAAGATATAAGGAGGTATACGCATGAAACTTACGATTGACCCTAATGCTATAGCATGGTTCCGCAAAGAAATGGACATCGAACCCGGGGACGCCGTCCGCTTCTTCGTCCGCCTTGGCGGATGCAGCACCGTGCAGAGCGGATTCTCGCTCGGCGTCGCCAAAGAACAGCCAAAAGAAATCGGCGTCTCGACCATAGAAGACGGCGTAACCTTCTATATCGAAAAAGAAGACGCCTGGTATCTCAATAATTCAGAGTTAACCGTTACGTACAATACAGAACGGGATGAGATCGAATTCCATTAAGAAGCCGGTGTTCGCGTCTGGACGGAGGTTCTATGTACGTGCCCCCTTCTGCCGTCCAGACGAACCCGCTCACCCGTCTTGAATCGTTTAAGCGCCCCCCTTACGCACATGACCGCCGGAATACCGACCTCCCGTGCCGTAACGGCTCCATGTGACAGCGGACCTCCGGACTCGGTAATAAGCCCTTTTGCTTTATAGAACAACGGCGTCCAGGCGGGATTGGTCGTGCGCGCAACAAGTATCGCCTGGTCCGGCATATTTGCGAAGTCTTCCGGCCCACGCACGACATAAATGACTCCCTCGCATTCCCCGGGACTGCCCGGAATGCCGCGCAGCAGTCCTTCGCTCTCTTCCCCGTCGTTTTCCCCTGTAGGCATACCTTCCCCTTCCTTCGTTAAATCCCACGCCGGTTCCTGTTCGTATGCGCGCAGATAGGCTTCCTTGCGAAGTGCAATTTTTTCCCGCATTTCTGTGGACAGCTCAAACGAATCAATCGACTCTAGCTCTTCTTTTACCAGGAAAAACAAATCGTACGGATCGGTCAGTTGTCCTGCATTTACTAATTTGGTTCCGAGCGCTCCCACCGCCCTGCGCGCCAACAAATTCACACGCGTAGTCTGGAAGTGCTCAAGGTCATCAATATACGTATAGGTAAGCGTCAGCCGTACCAGCTCATTCACGAAATAACGCAGCGGCTTAGGCGACAGCTCGAGCAGCTCCTGTGTCGCTTTCAAGCTAACCATCTTGCCCAGCTTTTCCTTTTTCCCGGCTTTTTCCTGCTTGCCGGACGTAGCTGCCAGATGGATTAAATCGAGGACGACCTCCGGCGCTTCCGCCCAGGTAGGCTTATAATAATCGAAGCTGATTTCCCTGTGCCCGTAGTTGTCGATAAAAGAGCGGAAGGAAGCCGCAAAATCGGGGAAACAGTCCAGCCCGGCAAGCGCCCGCTTTCCTCCTTCAGCAAGCAGGGACATAAGCTCCGGCGTCCGCTTGGCTTCCTTTGCCAATTCGTACAGCTCCCGGTTAATCTGCCCGGTCTTCGTCCCGGAAGCGGTAATAATCTGCTTCAGCATCGTCTGCGCCTCGTATAAGTCCCCTTTCACCGCCGCGATATACTCAAACAATGTCCGCGTCAGGAAACCCTGTGTCATGGAAATTGCGATATTCGGAAGGAAATATTCTTTTGCTGTACTAAATAACTCCTTAAAATAGCGCTGGAAATCAGGAGCGGAAAATCCGTCAAACGATACGGCGCCAAGCTTGCCGACACGGATTAGATAAGTATCCAGGTCCCGCATCCATGCGTTCGGCAGCTCCATCACCCAGCGGAACTTCTCTTCAATAAACGTCAATTCATCGACAAGTGTATCCACTGTCCGCAGTTCGATGGGCTTGTTCAGAGCAAGCAGCCTGACAGCGTTCTGATTGCCATACACGTAGCAATTTCGCAATGCGAACCAGGGACGCGTAGGCAGATGTACGTTCATCAGCCGTAAAGAGTGTTCAAGTGAAGCATTGAACGCATCTTCTACGTATGACCAGGTAAGAGGCGTAAGCGGCTCGGGAAAACGTTCCGCTGATTCATCCCTCGTAAACCGGGGTGGAATCGTGGTTTGCGGCCGGGCTTGAAGGATATACAGCCGTCCATCGGCATAGGCCCACTCTATGTCCTGCGGCGTCTGAAACTCACGCTCAATCTTTTTTGCCACACCTGCGATCTCCAGTATTTGTTCATCGGAGAGGCAGGGAGTTTCCCGGTATTCCGGCGGCAGCAACCGTGTCTTAACACCTCGCTCGGCCGGTACGACATAGTATTCCTTCTCACTAACCCGACGCTCCACAATCCTGCCCTGCGACGTATCAACCACCCAGGAGTCGGTTACCGCTTCTCCGCCTACAACCGACTCGCCCACCCCATAATTGCCTTCGACAAGCACATAATCGAGATTGCCGCTTACCGGGTCAACGGAGAACGCCACACCTGCCGTCTCCGCCGCAATCATGCGCTGAATGACAACCGCCATCGATGCCCCTTCCTGGGAAAAGCCCTGGTAGCGGCGGTAAAGCACGGCATGCTTTTGCCAAAGAGAAGCAAAGCATTCCCGCACCTTTTCCGCCACCTCGTCCGCGGTCACATTAAGAAACGTCTCATGCTGCCCGGCAAACGCAGCGCCTGCCAAATCTTCATAAGTAGAGGAAGAACGCACCGCATAACGGGTCTCTGCCGGGAAACGGTGTAGATGCTCTCTCAGTTCACTCGCAAAAGCTTCCGGCAACGGCATACTGCTAACTTTCTCTGCCATCTCCTCGCACTGCTCCCCCAGTTTCGCCTCATCTTCATACGTGAATGCAGGCGGTGCCGGGTAATTTTCCCGGTAGAAAGAAGCGCCGACAACCACTCCTTCCGGAACGTTAAAACCGAACGCCGTCAGCTGTTTGAGATGATGTCCTTTCCCCCCGTCTTCTTCAATATTTAACAAACGTTCAAATCCGGTAATGTAGGTCATACCTCTCCGTCCTCTCCATTTTATTTTTGTAGACCGATTTCGCCAGATGGTAAGAAACGATGCTGAAGAAGGCGCCGACCAGCAAATCGATAAAATAGTGGTAGCGCAGATAAACGGTAGAAAGCACAATAAACACAAAAGGCAAAAGATACACGTAAAATACGCGCCGATGATTGGCATAGTAGAACATCAACAGAAACAAGCCCACGCCAACATGCAGGCTCGGGAATACATCATACCTGGCCGAACCCGCTTTGACGATTTCCCGGTTCCAATCTGTAAAGAAATAGCCGGTCAAATCCTGCGTATAGGCAGAAGCAAAATGAACGAACGGACCTTCACCGGGAAGCAGCGTATATCCGGTAATTCCGATTCCATACAGGGTAAAGAGTCCTGCGCACAGCAGACAAAACTTATCCAGCGAGCCCCAGAACCCGTAAGCGATAAATGTGGAAAACAAAGCCACGAGGAAAGAAAAGTAGCCGATACTCATCATCTCGGTGAGCGGTTGGCTATACCAGCTCTGCATAAGGATACTCAAATCGCCGCCCACAAGCATGCGGTCTATCCCGGCCAGCAATCCGTCAACCGGTTTCATCCCCCAAATGGGAATGATCTCTTTGATGCTTGTGAAAGCAAAATTCATCATGATGATATTCCAAACAAGCCGAAACCGGTTGACGATGGGTGAAAGCGAACGCTGTCCGTAATGGATAAGAAACCCGTACACGCCCAACACGGCGATATACATGACAAACCATTTTCCGAAATGGCCTGCAACCGCCAACCGGATAAGAATCTGAAGAAAAAGCGCCCCCATAAAATACTCATGGAGCAAAATCCGCCGAAAATAAAACGGTGCCAGATGATGAACCTTTATGTTCATTTCATAAACCCCTCACAAAACAAGAGAATCGCCTGCCGTTCTTCATATGATCGGTTACGCCCTCTCACTCCGGCGCGCCGCCAGACATCCAACAGCCAGCATCCAACACCGGTTAATCCCGCATAACCGATGAGCAGCCAGCCTGCCATAGATAACGGGCAAAATAGCAGAGCCACTAGTATGTATATGACCCATTGGAGCACAAAAAGCGGAGTCCCGACTAAAATTCTCCATAAAGCAATTACATTCCTGTCGTCCGCCATTTTCCTAGCCGCCGCATATCCGCCCGCAAGCGGGAGCATATTTAACATAAGCGCCAGCAATATAAACGGGGACAACAGCCAATAGACTGCCGCAGAAGCCCAGCCACCTCTCCGCGCTGCCAGCGGTGCGCCCTGATAGCGCGCAGAGTCTGCGGCTTGATATAGGCGAAGAAATTCGCCCCTCTTCTCTTCCGGAATCTTTCGCTCTGCCCACATACGGCACAAGACGAGATGCGACCTATCCGTAACCCCATGGTACCGGAGCATCGTAGCGAACGCTTCGCCAATCCGCTGGTCCTGTTCATTCGCGAAATTCTCGGCGATCTCCATAAGGCTTTGCCTGATGGTTTCGGTCAACTCCGTCAAATTACGCGCCTCATCTTTAGTGACACGTACAGGTTGGCCGACATGAATTTCTGCCGCACTGCGAAAGCGCCAGCCTTCCTCGTAATGCAAACCGAGTGGAACAATCGTCAGTTCGCTGTCTTCTCCCGCTTCTTCGAGAAGCATGCGGCAGATAAGGGCTGCACCTTTCTTAATAGGGAGCAGAGATGGTCCGAGCTTGCTTGTGCCTTCCGGGAAAATAAGAACCGGCTCGCCACGCCGCATCACGCTGGCCGCTTCTCGCATCCTCTCCCGGTTCCATGCCCTCTGTTCTGCTGTCTCCGCCCTGCGGTATACTTCGATTTGGCCACCGAAAAACAGGCGCAGGAACCAGGAACCCGTTAGATTCCTTCCGACAATCGCGCGGCATGCAGGCAGCGCTTTCAATAACACGTATCCGTCGATTGCTCCGTTCCGATGATTGCTGACAAACAGCGTCATTCCTGAAACGGGAATACGCTCTCTTCCATACACACGAATATCACAAAAATAAAAAAGCGCCAGCAGCAGGCGAAATCGATTTAACCACCGCAAATCAGATACTCCCCTCCTCTCCATTTTTCTTTTTAAAAATATGAAATATTACTAATGGTGTTTTCCAATATAACACAGAACGGATAGAAAATAATTATTTTATCTGGAATTTTTTGTGCAAAAAAATGGAGAAACATAGAAAATTTAGATATTGACCGGAAATATATTCTGCTTTATCATAAAGATAACAAAAGATTCTCCAAAGGGGAGTAGCTATACAGCAAAGTCGTCATTCCGAGACCTGTGTCTCCGGCTTTGTTGGCAACATGACTGTTGTTAGCAAGACCTTTGCCGATTCGGGTAAAGGTCTTTTTGATTTGTTTGAGACCTTTATCCAACCGGGTAAAGGTCTTTTGCTTTGGTCAAAATATCGAATATAAAGGGGCTGATGATGCATGGAATTTTTCTCGATGGAATTCTTTTCCGCACTGCTTGCAATATTGGTGATAGACCTGGTACTTGCCGGCGATAATGCAATTGTCATCGGTATGGCTGCGCGCCGCTTGCCGAAAGAACAGCAGAAGAAAGTCATCATTTGGGGAACGGTCGGAGCCATTGTGATTCGCATGATCGCTACACTGATCGTGGTCTGGCTGCTGGAAATCCCCGGGTTGCTGCTGATCGGCGGATTTCTGCTTGTCTGGATTGCGTACAAATTGCTGACGGAAGAAAAAAGTCACGATCACATTAAAGCGGAAGAAAGCCTGTGGGCCGCAATTCGCACCATTATCATCGCAGATGCGGTCATGGGACTCGATAACGTGCTGGCAGTAGCAGGAGCGGCACACGGCAGCTTCCTTCTCGTAGCGCTTGGCCTCCTGATCAGTGTTCCGATTGTTGTCTGGGGAAGCACGCTGATTATCGGCTGGCTCGAACGCTTTCCATCCTTGATTTATGTCGGGGCAGGCGTACTTGCGTGGACGGCAGCAAAAATGATTGTCGATGAACCGTTTATTGCCGGCTATTTCGCTGAAAATCCCATAGTGAAATGGAGCTTTACCATCGTACTCATCGCAGGCGTACTTCTTGCAGGAAGACGCAAAAAACGGCAAAAAGCGGCAACCAACTCCTAAATTGAATATGGGCGTCGGCATACATGTCGGCGCCTACATTATTTCCACCCCTTGCCAAAGAACGGCTTTGCCTATACACTCGGGGAAAAGAATCATTTCCTTATATTTTTTGTACCAGGAAAGGAGTCATACGTATGAAACGAACGATTGCTTTTGTGCTGGTTCTCCTGACTTCTTTGTTTTCGCTTACTCCTATAGGACTCGCCGATTCCCCCGTGACCTCTACCCCGTTCTCCGAAGCGTATCAGGACATCGACCTCGTACGGTACGCCGCAGAGCAAGGCACCATGGATAAGAAACTCGCCGCATACCTTGCTTCCGTAAAAAACCCGATTGATGTAAAGGCCTCTATCATCAATGCGCTTTCCTGGAACACGGAAGGAAAGACCAACGCCGACATCTATGCTTCGCTCATCTACAAAAAGCCTGTAAAATCGCTCGACACAACTATGCTTAGCGGCGAAGAGCTTTTTGTGGTAGGCTATTTATTGCTGATGGATGATTATTTTCATCCGCTCAAAGCCCTTCCGTATCTTGAGAAAGCCAGGCAGAAAAAACCGAACAGCTTTACTATCGCCATCATTCACGCCATTGCCAGAGCCCAGCAGGGCTTTAACTGCGATGTGCAGAAAAACATCGATAACATTATGCACAATCCCAAACTAACACGCGAACTGCGGCAGGATGCAATCAAAATCATCACCGACTATCTCGATTTATACAAATCCGATATATGCGAAGAAAAACCGACAATACCGCCCCCGGTTACCGTTACGGCCACACTGAAAAACAATGCGGTTCAGCTTACCTGGACGCACAGCCAGCGCCAGGATAAACTCGATGGCTATTATGTATACCGGCAGCAAAGCGGCGAAGAAAGCACCAAAATCCCGCTTACCGATTTTCCGATACTGAAGAATACGTACACTGATGCAAACATTGAGAACGGTGCTACATACACCTATACCGTTCAGGCGATTTACAGCGATGGCATGAAGACACCCATGTCCAAGCCTGTCAGCATCCGAGCTGGCACGTCTGAAAAAACCAAAACCATCATTCTGCAAATCGGAAACAAATACATGACCGTAAATGGCGCAAAAAAAGAAATCGATCCCGGACGCTCCACGGTTCCAGTCACCAGGAACGGGCGCACCTTGCTGCCGATCCGGGCATTAATTGAGGAAATGGGCGGAGAAGTTGAGTGGGATGCCCATCAGGAGAAGATTTCAATTTATGCGCGGGGCACGCGGATAGAGCTGTGGTTAAACGAGAAAACAATAATGGTTAACGGATTACGGCATACCATTGATGTGCCGCCCCAGCTAATCAAAACCAGGACAATGGTTCCGCTCCGCTTCATCACGGAACAGCTGGATTGTGATGTGGAATGGGACGGGAAAACCCAAAAAGTAACCATTCATCTGGCACCTTAGCTTAGGAGAAGGAAAAGAGAG
>NZ_BJXX01000144.1 GCF_007991215.1 Aneurinibacillus danicus | reverse complement strand
GATTTTCACAGAAAAAGGAGATTTCTATGTCAAAGAAAGAACAGGAACTAAAATTGCTGCTCACAAAAGAAACGTACGATAAGCTGCTTGCGCATGCGGAAGCAGAAGCGCCTGTACTGCGTCAAACCAATTATTATTTTGATATGCCTGACTTTCATATGGGGAAAAACGGTGTGATGCTCCGTGTAAGGGAAGAAAACAGCAGATGGATTGTATGTGCAAAGATTAAACAAAAAAGCGAATCGGCTGCTGTCTCTTCCATTGAGTTAGAACAAGAAATCCCGCCGGATGTTTTTAAGGCAGGGCGACAAGACCCTGAAATACTAGTGAAATTGCTCCCGGAAGAAGGGCAGGCTGCCATCCGCCGCCTGGTGAATCCATCGGATTTGGTTATACGTGGCACATTGCGCAACGAACGACGCAAACTCCAACTTATTGAAGGCTATACATGCGAGTTGGATCGTACATTACTTCCGGAAAACAAGGAACAGTACGAGCTTGAAATCGAAGGCATGGAGAACGAGGCAGCCTGCCGTCATGTTATAGAGACTCTTTCCTCTATGGGATATTCTTTCTCTGTAAACCAAAAAAGCAAATACCAACGATTACAGGAAGCCATGGGCAGACTTAATTCCTAAGTGAATTCCCTACACACCCGGCGTGAAGAAAAAACTTTTGCTTATTCTTGTCGGTGCTTTGGGATTGTTATGTATCAGCCTTGTTTTATGACAAACAAATATCATTTAGAGAGCTAGATGTTAGCTTCATCCCCCTTGATCGCACATTTTCCTCCATTCTGTGGTAACTTGTTCATAACATAAGGGGTTAGTACGTAGACGCTTGCGTACTAGGGCGACATTCGTTTGTAATTGAGGGATGACAAGAACATGGTTCATTTTAGCGGTTAGACTATGTATGTAGGCTGTTTATATTTCCTCAATGAAAGCCGATTTTTTCTTAGCGTATGTTTTCCACCTGTTAGCTTAATGGGCATGTGGCGGTACCCCGTATAGTACTGATTAGCCAGCCTCAAACAGATCGCTCCTTTATAGACACTGACACGCTTAAGCTATAGAAAGTTTAAGCGGGACCTATACGCCAAAAGCGCCGCATACAGCTCATGAAACATGATGTTTTCCATAGCGCCACAGCCTCCGTACGTCCTTCTGGAGCAATTATATAGTAAGCATTATTCCAAAAATATTACATGAATGTTAAAAATATCGAAACATTTTTTCTTGTTAATTTATTTACATTATATAGATATTAAATTAAAATTTGTAAAAAAAATAGTAAGGAGATTCATATGAATAAGATTACAAAAGTAGCGGTTTCCTGTTTATTAACGTTAGCAGTCTCAGCACCAATCGTAACGGCACCTAAACCTATTGAAGCAGCAGCTAAAAAATCAACTGTCAAGCAATCATATACCCCTGCTGAACGTGCTTATATTAAGCATCAAAGCAATGTTTTGTATAAGCTGCGTATACAAACAGAAGACTTCATAAATTTCATTGAGCAGGCCGACAAATATGAAGATGAGGAATTTGCGGCTATTGTGATGAGTAAGTTAGATGGGTGGAATGAGACTCTTAAACAAGCAGCAAAGTATCGTCCGCAAGATGTGCCTGGCAAGTTTAAGAAGGTACAAAGTCTCTTTGTACAGGCCACAAATTATAACACTTCAGCCTACCAAATAATACACAGCGCCTTTTTAGGTGATAAAGAACTTTCCGATGCAGAAATGGATAGCAAGATGGAAAAATTCGTAAAGCAACATTTTTCATTCATAGGAAAAGCGTCTACCTTTGATCAGGAGATAAAACGTTTAAATAAACTATACCAATAACATAAAGTTGCACTTGAAGGTAGACAGGTCATGTATGCCTTGATGTTCAAATACTTATTCGGCCACTCTTTTGAGTGGCTTTTTTGTATAAACCCTTTAAAGCGATTGTTTTCTAGTGTCATAGTTTATAATAATTGGCCATGTTGTTTGCTTATCTATGTATATATTTATGACGCTCCACTATTTTTTGTCATATACCGGATCAATTCCAAATCCGAAAAAATTCCGTTGTAAGTTTGCAGTTGCTTCCATGGGAGCGCCTACTCCACAAAAGAAATCGGCTACCAGCTCTCTTTTCATGGCAATCTTCGTACGTGACTTAACGAATAATGAAGGGAACAAACTTCAGATCTTTCCCTCCTACCCATTTTCACAAAAAACACCATGGCGTTTCAGCCGCAACCCCGGCATGAAAATCATGGGAAGAACAACTAACTTTTGTGGTACGAAGGAAAAGAGAGAAAAGAATGAGAGAATGATTTCAATGGGGAAAAAGGCGAACGCCTTTTTCTTACCCGGATCTTATTTCCTCTTCCTTCTTTTCTCATGATTTTTACAGAAAAAACGAATTGGGTAACTTTATAACGAACCACCAAAGGATGGGCGAATCATTTTACGCTAGCCCAACAGGAATAAACGCCATGAAGCCATTCTACATGAGTAAAAGAAGAATAAGATTGTCTGATGGGGCGCTAGAGAAATGCTTGCCACTACCTGACTTAACCATATACGCAAAGCGATAATATCCTTCGCGTGCTACTTACTGTTTCGTTGGATAAAGCCAACAACAACTTGTACTTCTTTTTGTTTAGGTTGATGTTCGTATTCAGTGAAAATAGAAACATAGTATTTTCCTGTTTTTGTTCGAGAAACCGTTCAAGACTTGAGGATATGATGGGCCGGAATCTCCCGACGCTGCTTCATTTTTACCAACAAAATTTAACACAGTCTTTTATTAAAAAACAGACGCATTGCTGCGCCTGATCTATTTCCTGGGAAAGTTTATGCTATTTTACTTGCCCGTCAGCGCTTTGACAGGCTCTCTACCCACAGCCTCGGAAGACATCGGATCACGGTTCAGCACGATTTGCTCATCCGCTTTTTCTACCCTGGCTCTCCTTTCCTCTTTCTCTCCTTCTTTCCTCACGATTTTCACAGAAAAAAAAACGAGGCTTATTGACCGTACTCAGACGTTCAGGGCCTCGTTTTTTATTTTACTGTTATATATGCCTGTCTCGGATGATTCACCTGATCAGGGTATTTAAGCCGGAGCCGATTTTCACGCAGCAGCTTGGCTAAATAATTGTTCCGTAAACCATCAGGGGTTCGCTCCAGCATATCTGCCAGTTCTTTTAACCGAAGAGGTTTTCGTGCGCATAACTGAACAATCATGTCTTCCATTACCTTTGGGCTGAGTCGTTTTCGTTTCCGCGCAAGTTCAGCAATTCCCCAGAGCTCTTCATCGATCGTTTCAGGGTTCTCCGGTTCTTCACTTTCTAACTCGTCTACTGGCACATTCTCCTCTTCTTCATCATATTCTTTAACGGAAGCAACATCTACTGTATCTTCTTCCTTATTTATGGACCTTATCTCTTTATTATAGGAGTTTCGATCGTTATTCCAGGAGTTTATTTCATTATTATAGGAGTTTTCGCTGTCATTTTCATTTTTATTATAGGAGTTTTCCGGATTATTTACGGAGAAAAACTCCTTATTCAAGGACTCCCAATCATTATTATCGGAGTAAATTGCGTTATTTACGGACTCCTGTTTTTTATTGTAGGAGTCGTCTATTGTTCGGAATTCACTCTCTTTTTCCTGCTCTTCGACCGGAATCATTCGTAAAATAAAAGTGGTTCGAGCAGGTGCTTCCTGCTGCAAAAATTGTGGAATTTCCCACTCTCTGTCCTGCCAGGTTTGTCGAATATTGAAAAGACCTGAGCCAGCCCGTTCGCCGAGACCGATTAAAAGAAACATTCTGCATAGGTTCGGATTGCGCAAATCGCTGACACCGCCCGTAAATGCCTGGGGTATGGGTACGCGCGGCAACCCTGGATTGGAAAACGTAAAGCCTGTCTTTTCCCGTTCTACGACAATGCCTCTCTCTCCCCGGTAATCAGCATGCACAATCGCATTAACAAGCGCCTCACGCAGCGCGGTATGAATGGCGGTCTCATCCTGCCGCACCGTTCCCCTTAACCGAAACGGAATCTGCAGACCCGCCGTCAGACGGGGCATAATCATAAAATAGAAATCATGCAAATTGCCCGACCACGTGCCATCCTGCGAGGTCAGCCGATCTGACCACCGCTCATCGTAGGACGCGTGGGAATCATCCCTGTATTCGAGAAAGTAATGGGGCAGAACCTCAGTAATCACTCTTTCTTCGCTGAACATCAGTAACCCCGCAAGCGTTAGCCCTTCCTTGCCGGTGTCGCGCAGTTTGCCCCAGGCGCCGATTTTATACAGAAATTCTTTTGTTTCAAGCCCATTCCAGGGATGATTGGGCTTTACCGACATGAAGCGGTTCCGGTAGCTTTTCACAGAATCAAAGTGCAGCTCATTGACCCCGTAATGCTCCAGAATAAGGCCGTCCTGGACACCGAACGGCGCATCTTCAGAAATATGAAAGTCCTCTTTTCTGTACACTGCCAATCTTCCTTTTCGCATAGTCTATGCCTTTATTCTGTGAAAATAAGGAGAAAAGAAAAAGGAAAGAAGAACAGAGGAAGAAAAGACGTTCGCTTTTTTCCGCATTGAGCTCTCATCCTCGTTTCCTTCTCTCTTTTCTTTCATACCATAAAAATGCAACTGTCCCGCATCTTCATGGCATGGCTTGTGGCTGGCGAGCCAGACGAGCCGTATATTCCATGTTCTATTTTACCATTGATTGCAACTACAACTAACCAGGGCATTGCATAAAAAATGCATAAATCCTTTTCTATATCTCTCCCTGTTAAGCTTAACCGATCATATCCTTACGCAAAAAAATATTTATAAACAAACAAAGAAAAGCAGCAGATTTTTCCTTCCTGCACCCACTTCTGTTATAGCCTATATTCCATGTTTTGAATATAACAGAATGGCTTTTTCTCTTTTCTTTATCATCTTCTCATCGTCTGTTTTTATGGAAATGAACTGGAAATTCCACCTTTTTCATTACGGGGAGAAGTTTGCTACAATGGAGATAAATCATATTCTACCTAATCAGGAGGAAAATATGAGCATACTCGTACTGTACGGCAGCTCCCGCGAGAGAGGCAATTCGGAACTGCTTACCAATAAAGTCGTGGAGAATATCAACCATACACGTGTGTATCTGCGTGACAGGCAGATTCAGGCTATTGTGGACAAACGCCATACCCCGGAAGGATTCAAACCTGTAGCCGACGATTACGAGGACATCGTCCGGCAGTTGCTTACGCACGACATCCTTATCTTTTCTACTCCGCTCTACTGGTACGGTATGAGCGGCGTTATGAAAGATTTTATCGATCGCTGGTCGCAAAGCCTGCGTTCATCCGATTACAATTTCAAAGAAGAGGTAAGCCGGAAGCAGGCATACGTTATCATAGCCGGCGGCGATAACCCGAGGCTCAAAGGCCTGCCGCTCATCCAGCAGTTCGCCTACATATTCGACTTTGTCGGCATGTCGTTTGCGGGCTATATCATCGGCGAAGGGAGCAAGCCGGGTGATGTTCTTTCCGATGCTGCAGCCTTATTCGAGGCTCGGGAACTCAACCGAAAACTTGCGCAGATGCGGAAATAAACAGAGAGGAAGAAGAAACAATGGCGCAAAAAACAAACGCGGCGCGCCAGCTCGATCAAATGAAGATTCCATATGAGCTGCGCGAATACACGGTGGACGAATCCGATCTGTCCGCCGGTACAGTTGCGGAAAAAATCGGTTTCCCGCTCAATCAGGTCTATAAAACCATTGTGGCCCGCGGTGATAAAACGGGTGTAATCCTTGCCTGCATCCCGGGCGATAAAGAATTGAATCTTAAGGCGCTCGCATCGCTTAGCGGAAACAAAAAAGCCGAGGTCGTACCGCTGAAAGATGTGCAGCCGCTCACAGGCTACATCCGGGGGGGCGTCTCTCCCCTCGGTCTGAAAAAGAAATTCCCCATCTTTTTAGAAGAAGCGGCTCTGCAGCACGATACAATCTCTATAAGCGCAGGCATCCGGGGCGGCGTGATTCTCCTGAATCCAAAGGACCTGCTTACCGCCACGGGTGCAACCTGCGGCAGCATCTCTAAAGCAGGAGAATAATCGGATGTAATATACTAGCACAAATAAAACGGAGCGGATTAAAACATTCCGCTCCTGCCGCTCCCTCTGTTTTATCCGTCTCAAACAGACATTCTTAAGCAACGTTTTCAATATTA
>NZ_BJXX01000143.1 GCF_007991215.1 Aneurinibacillus danicus | reverse complement strand
GTAATAGATGTATTGGAAGGGTCCGTACCGGAGAAGCAGGTCAACAATATAAAGCGGATTAAGGAAAGCGGAAAGCATCTGCTGGCGGTTATTAATGACATTCTCGATTTATCAAAAATGGAAGCGGGCCGAATGGCGCTGGTGATTGAACCGGTGTACATTCAGTCTTTGCTGCGTTTTTGTATGCATAATGCGGAGAGTTTACGCGGTGATAAGCCCATTCTTTTGCGGATAGAGGGAGAGACGGACATCTGGATTCAAAGCGATGAGCAGAAGTTAAAGCAAATCGTCATGAATTTAGTATCCAATGCCATTAAATTTACCGAACAAGGCTTTGTCACAGTACGTTTGACCAGAGATGAAACAGATATTTTGATAGCTGTAGAGGATACCGGAATTGGCATTTCCCCCGAGCATCATGCAATGATTTTTGAGCCGTTTAAGCAAATTGATGGCTCGCTTGCGCGCAAATACAAAGGAACGGGACTGGGGCTTTCCGTTACGGCTCGTCTTGTTTCGCTTTTGAACGGAACGATTAGCGTAGAAAGTGAGCAGGGAAAAGGTTCGTGTTTTACTGTTCGACTGGCAAATGTTTTCCATAAATAATAGAAAGAAATAAACGGGAAAGGGGCGGAAACAATGAACCTTTTTTCGCTTACGAACGAACTTGAGAAAGAAAAAATGGCGCTTGGCCGGTCCAATATTTTAATTGTCGATGACGAGGAGTACAATCTGGATGTGCTGGAACAGCTATTGACGGTAAAGAATTATCGCGTGCTTTCCGCTTGCACAGGGGGGGATGCCCTGCTGATCCTGAATAATGAAGATATCGATTTAATTTTGCTGGATGTAATGATGCCGGGAATGAACGGATACGAAGTGCTGCGGGAAATCAGAGCGTTGAAAGAGCGTTATATCCCGGTCATTATGGTGACAGCGCTTGACAGCAAAGAAGACAAAATTAGAGCGCTGGAAGAAGGCAGCGACGATTTTTTGAATAAACCCATCGATAAATACGAGTTGTATGCCAGGGTACATACACTTCTGCGGACACGTCATTATTACAAGCAGCTGGCCATGGCAAAGCAGCGTCTGGAGAATGAAGTAATGCGCCGGACAGCCGAACTGCAGGAGGCATTGGCGGCGCTTCGGTTATTAAACAATAAACTGGAGGATAGTCACAGAGAAATCGTGGAACGTCTGTCGTCAGCTGCGGAGTTTAAAGACCCGGAGACGGCAGCTCACATCCAGCGCATTAGCCACTACTGCGGCGTATTGGCCCGCGCGATGGACATGGGCGAAGATGAAGTGAACTTAATGATTCATGCAAGTCCTATGCATGATATCGGAAAGATTGGCGTGCCTGATCAAATCTTACTGAAGCCGGGCAAGCTAACACCTGAAGAGTTCGAAAAGATGAAAGAGCACACGCTGATCGGCTATAAGATACTAAGTGGATCGGATTCCACGCTGCTTAAGCTGGCGAGTGAAATTGCCCTGTCCCACCATGAGAAATATGACGGATCCGGGTATCCATACGGACTTTCCGGTGAAGAAATTCCGCTGAGCGGCCGGATTGTGGCCGTAGTGGACGTATTCGATGCATTAACCAGCCGCCGTCCGTATAAGGAACCTTACCCAAATGAGAAAGCGTACGAGATTATCCGCCAGGGCAGCGGCACGCATTTCGATCCTAAAATTGTCGAGCTTTTTTTCGGCAATCTTTCCGAGATTGTACGAATCCAAAAACAATATCAAGACTGACGGTGCAATGAGTCTGGAACAGAGTCCGAGCGGGCTCTTTTTTTTGTTTAAAGATAGGCGAACGTCCAAACCGCCTGCTCGTCCGGGACATAGTATGTAGCATGTCAAGTGATTCAAAGTTCTGGCTGAAAGGAGTGAGACGGTATGGGTTGCTTTGGCGGCCGCGATAGCATTGGGGTGATTCTCGTACTATTCATTCTGCTGGTGGTAATCGCTTGCTCCTGTGATTGATGAAGACTGCGATACAAATGAACAAAAGGAAAGGGTGAAGAAAATGAGTTCTTGCGGAGGATTCAGAGATGAAATTGGCATAATTTTGGTGCTGTTCATCCTGCTCGTAATCATTGCTTGTGCCTGCGATTAATAGACACCCGCATAGGCACAAGTAACGGAAAGAGGTGAAATGTATGGGTTTCTTCAACGGAGATGATGTGATAGGCGTAATTTTGGTGCTGTTCATCCTGCTCGTAATCATCGCTTGCGCTTGCGATTAATCAATGCTTACAGCGAAAAGGAGCTGCCTGCACAGGTGGCTTCTTTGTTTATAATAACGAATGTTATATTTATAAAACATATAAACGTTCGGAAATTGTCTTGACGAACTTCATTTGGCTTGCTAAACTAAGGGTGAATTGAGTGGAAAGTGAATCTAGGGTTCCGGAGTCGTAACACAGGCTTTAGGTCCGAGCGATTCAGGCGTGCAATAGCATGCTACACCGTAGGGATAAAAGCCCAGGCGGTAGGTTTCTCACTGTGTAAGGGGAAATCTACCGTCCGGGCTTTTTTTTGTGAAAATAAGGAAAAAAAGAAGAAAAGAGAAAAGAAGATCTGGGGTAGAAAAAGACGTTTGCCTTTTTCTACATTGAAATCGCATCTTCGTTCTTTTCTCTGTTTTCTTCGTACCACAACAAGGCAGCCGCTCCTCCCTTCATGTTCATGGCAGGGCTTGTGGCTATCGGCCATGGTGGTTTTCTATGGAAAAAGGAGGCATATTGCATGAACCAGCCATTGGTGGGCGTTATTATGGGCAGCACCTCGGATTGGGACACGATGAAGGAAGCGTGCGCGGTACTGGAAGAGTTAGAAGTACCGTACGAGAAAAAGGTCGTGTCCGCACACAGGACACCCGACTTGATGTTTGACTATGCGGAGCAGGCGGCAGAGCGCGGCCTGGAGGTCATCATTGCAGGCGCGGGCGGTGCGGCCCATCTGCCGGGCATGGTGGCATCCAAGACCGCGCTTCCGGTCATCGGTGTACCGGTCAAATCCTCTGCGTTGAACGGATTGGACTCCCTGCTCTCCATTGTGCAGATGCCGGGCGGTGTGCCGGTCGCCACTGTCGCGATCGGCAAAGCAGGGGCGACAAATGCGGGGCTTCTGGCAGCACAAATTCTGGGCAATAAGTATCCGGAGATTCGGGAACGGTTTACGGCACGCCGGGAAAGAGTCAAACGGCATGTGTTGGAGGGAAGCCAGTTGCCATGAGTGAGAAAAGAGTGATAAAACCGGGTGCGACAATCGGGGTATTGGGCGGAGGCCAGCTTGGCCGGATGATGGCGCTGGCCGGACGGGCCCTCGGCTATCGTTTCGCCACCCTTGATCCGACGGAAGACTGCCCTTGTGCTCAGGTGTCGGATAATCATATCGTAACAGGATATGCTGATGTAAACGGCGCGCTGGAGTTGGCGCAAAAAAGCGATGTCATTACGTATGAATTCGAAAACGTGGATGCGAATGTCGCTGCGGTGTTGGAGGAGAAATCGTATGTGCCGCAGGGCAGTGAACTTCTTCGCATCACGCAGAACCGCATCCGGGAGAAATCGACGCTGGCTTCGTTCGGCATCCCGGTCGCCGCGTTCCGTATTATTGAAAGTGAAACAGACGCCGAAACAGCGGTGCTGGAATTAGGTCTTCCGGCAGTAATGAAAACGGCAACCGGTGGATATGACGGCAAGGGACAGTACGTTATTCGCAAAGTGGAAGAGGCAGCGCCTGCATACCGCGAACTGGCAAAAGCGGGTACGGACATTATTATCGAGCAGTTCGTTCCCTTTATTAAAGAAATATCGGTCATTGCAGCACGCAGCGTCTCGGGCGAGATTCGGACCTTCCCGGTCGCCGAGAACATACACCGGGAGAACATTCTTCATGTATCCATCGTCCCCGCCCGTATTGGGCAAGCCGTGGCGGAGCGCGCGGAGGAATTGGCGGTAACGATTGCGGAGAAGTTAGGAGTAGTTGGGCTTATCGCCGTGGAGATGTTCGTAACGGGAGAAGGAAGCGTGCTGGTCAACGAACTGGCGCCAAGGCCGCATAATTCGGGCCACTATACGATGGATGCCTGTGTAACCTCGCAGTTCGAGCAGCACATTCGGGCGATTTGTGATTTGCCGCTTGGCGATACGGCGCTTCTGTCTCCTGTTGTCATGGTTAACATTCTGGGAGAGCATCTTGCTCCTGTTCTTGATAAAATAGAGAAGCTTCCCCGATCGGCCAAGCTTCATCTGTATGGCAAGAAAGACAGTAAACCGAAGCGGAAAATGGGTCATATCAATGTTCTGGCTGAATCGGTCGAAGCCGCATTGCAGGGTATCGAACAATTACAAATTTGGGAGTAACCCCAAGGGAGGATATGTAACATGATTCCACGCTATACCCGCCCGGAAATGGCGGCGATTTGGACAGAGGAAAACAAATTCAAGGCCTGGTTGAAGGTCGAGATTCTGGCCTGTGAAGCCTGGGCCGAGCTTGGCGTTATTCCGAAGGAAGATGTAGAAAAGCTTTGGAAAAACGCCAGCTTTGACGTAAACCGCATCTACGAAATCGAGCAGGAAACGCGCCATGATGTGGTGGCTTTTACGCGGGCCGTCTCCGAAACAATTGAAGGTGACGAGAAGAAATGGATTCACTATGGTCTGACATCTACGGATGTAGTGGATACAGCGCTGTCGTACTTGCTGCTGCAGGCAAATGAAATCATCGAGCAGGATTTGGTTCGTTTCGTCGACATTCTGAAGGAAAAGGCGCAGGAGCACAAATACACGGTGATGATGGGGCGTACGCATGGCGTGCATGCCGAGCCGACAACATTCGGCTTGAAGATGGCGCTCTGGTACGAAGAAATGAAGCGGAATCTGGAGCGGTTCCGTCGCGCGAAAGAAACGATTGCATATGGAAAGATTTCGGGAGCGGTCGGGACATACGCCAACATCGATCCGTTCGTGGAGGAGTATGTGTGCAAAAAATTGGGATTGAAACCGGCTCCGATTTCCACGCAGACACTGCAGCGCGACCGTCATGCTGAATACATGGCGACACTGGCACTGATTGCAACCTCTATCGATAAATTCGCGGTGGAAGTGCGCGGCCTGCAAAAGAGCGAAACGCGCGAAGTGGAAGAAGCATTCGCAAAAGGGCAGAAAGGGTCGTCTGCCATGCCGCACAAACGCAATCCGATTGGCAGCGAGAATATGTCCGGGCTTGCCCGTGTTATCCGCGGACATATGATTTCTGCCTACGAAAATGTGCCGCTCTGGCATGAGCGCGATATCTCCCATTCTTCGGTGGAGCGCGTGATTTTGCCGGATGCCACGCAATTGATTAACTACATGCTGAACCGTTTCGGCAATATCGTCAAAAATCTAACGGTCTTCCCGGACAACATGAAACGCAACATGGAGCGCACATACGGCCTGATTTATTCCCAGCGTGTGTTGCTGAAGTTGATTGACAAAGGATTAAGCCGCGAAGAGGCATACGATACGGTACAGCCGCGCGCGATGCAGGCCTGGGAAGAACAGCGTCCGTTCCGTGAGCTTATCGAATCCGATGAGAAAGTCAAAGCGATGCTGACGGCAGAAGAGATTGAAGACTGCTTCGACTATAGCTGGCACTTGAAGCATGTCGACACAATCTTTGAACGTCTGGGATTATAAAAAATAATACAGGACCCGTGGCGTACGAAAAAAACGGCGCCATGCGTCCTTACTTTATCTAGAAAGTTCGAAGTATTATGGGAATTGCCGGGAAATGAGGAGTTTGAAGGGAGAGAGACGATGGAAAAGCTAGAGATGTTGTATGAAGGAAAAGCAAAACGAATCTACCGTACGAATAAGCCAGGCGTCTTTTGGGTGCAGTACAAAGATGACGCTACTGCTTTTAATGGAGAAAAGCGCGCGCAAATTATGGGCAAGGGTGAGCTGAACAACCGGATTACATCCATCTTTTTCCGTATGCTGAAAGAGAAGGGCATTGATAATCATTTTATCGAAGAATTGTCGGCTACTGAACAACTGGTTAAGCAGGTTACCATCATTCCGTTAGAGGTCGTTGTTCGTAATGTGGCGGCCGGCTCTCTCGCCAAGCGCCTCGGTATGGAGGAGGGCAGAGCCCTTCCGTATCCGGTTGTTGAATTCTACTATAAAGATGATACACTCGGCGATCCGCTTGTAAATGATTCTCATATTGATGTGTTAGGCATCGCTACGGCCGACGATCGTGCATTGCTACGAGAGATGGCGCTCAAAGTTAACGACGTGCTGGTCCCGTATATGAAAGAACGCAATGTCATTCTGGTTGACTTTAAATTGGAATTCGGGCGCACAGAAGACGGTCAAATTCTTCTGGCGGATGAAATCTCTCCGGATACCTGCCGTTTCTGGGATGCCGATACGATGGAGAAGCTGGACAAAGACCGGTTCCGCCGCGACCTGGGCAATGTGGAAGACGCTTATAAGGAAATCTTAAAACGCATTGGAGGAGAAACGCATGTTTAAAGCCGTTGTATATGTCACACTCAAAGAATCCGTACTTGATCCGCAGGGAAATGCCGTAAAAGGTTCGCTTCATTCCCTCGGATTTGACGAAGTGAACGATGTTCGCATCGGTAAATACATGGAAGTAGAGCTTGATGTCGCAAACCGCGAGACCGCAGAAGAGCGCTTGACGGAAATGTGCGAAAAGCTGCTCGCCAATACGGTTATCGAAGACTATCGTTTTGAATTGGTGGAGGCGTAAACGATGAAATATGCAGTCCTCGTATTTCCCGGTTCGAACTGTGATGTCGATATGTACAAGGCTGTTGAAGACTGTCTGGGAGAGCCGGTCGAGTATGTATGGTATACCCGGACAGATTTAGATGAATTCGATTGCATTCTCCTCCCGGGCGGCTTCTCTTATGGAGATTATCTGCGTCCTGGTGCGATGGCCGGGATGGCACCTGTCCTCGAGGCGGTACGAAAAGCGGCTGACGAAGGCAAGTTAATTATGGGCGTATGCAACGGTTTCCAGGTATTGACGGAAGCGCGGCTGCTGCCAGGAGCACTGCGCCGCAATGATAAACTAAAGTTCCGCTGCGAGACGGTAGAGCTGCGTGTAGAAAACAACAATACCGCGTTTACTTCCCAGTATGAAGCAGGTGAAGTTATTCGCATTCCGATCGCGCATGGCGACGGTAACTATTACTGCGACGAAGAAACGTTAAATGAGCTGAAAGCAAACAATCAGATCGTATTCCGCTATGCAGGCGAGAATCCGAACGGATCGGTCGATCATATTGCCGGTGTTATAAATAAAGCAGGGAATGTGCTGGGCATGATGCCGCACCCGGAACGTGCCGTGCACGAGTGGCTTGGTTCGGTGGATGGGAAACGCATGTTTACTTCGATTTTACAGAGCTGGAGGGAAAAAAACGGTGTCACACATGGAGCCTAATCCGCAGCAAATCGCTGATCAGAAAATCTACCGTGAAATGGGTTTAACGGATGAAGAATATGCCAGGGTCGTTGAGATTCTTGGAAGAAAGCCAAACTATACGGAGACGGGCCTGTTCAGCGTAATGTGGTCCGAGCATTGCAGCTATAAAAACTCCAAGCCGGTTTTGCGCCGCTTCCCGACATCCGGTCCGCGCGTTCTGCAAGGACCAGGCGAAGGTGCCGGTATTATCGATATTGGTGACAATCAAGCGGTCGTATTCAAAGTGGAAAGCCATAATCACCCGTCTGCCATTGAGCCGTATCAGGGAGCCGCGACCGGTGTCGGCGGCATTATCCGCGATGTTTTTTCCATGGGTGCGCGCCCGATTGCGCTCCTCAACTCTCTTCGCTTCGGCGAACTGGAGACGCCCCGCACGAAATATTTATTTGAGAATGTAGTGGCGGGGATCGCTGGATACGGCAACTGCATGGGGATTCCGACGGTTGGCGGCGAAGTCGTTTTCGATGGTTGTTATGAAGGCAATCCGCTTGTGAACGCGATGTGTGTCGGTCTTATCGATCATGATCAGATTCAGAAGGGTGTGGCGGAAGGCATCGGCAACCCGGTGATGTATGTGGGGGCCGCAACCGGACGCGACGGAATTCATGGCGCGACTTTCGCTTCCGAAGAGCTGAGTGAAGAATCAGAGGCAAAGCGCCCGGCGGTGCAGGTAGGCGATCCGTTTATGGAGAAATTGCTTCTGGAAGCTTGCCTGGAGCTGCTGCAGACAGATGCGGTAGTTGGAATTCAAGATATGGGCGCCGCAGGTCTTACTTGCTCAAGCGCCGAGATGGCAAGCAAAGCCGGCAACGGCATCGAGATAAATCTTGACCTTGTTCCACAGCGCGAGAAGGGCATGACACCGTATGAAATGATGCTCTCCGAATCGCAGGAGCGAATGCTGCTTGTTGTGAAGAAAGGCCGTGAAGCCGAAGTAGAACAAATTTTTGCCAAGTGGGGCCTTCATTCCGCGATTGTCGGACGTGTAACGGATGATGGTAAGCTGCGCCTTGTGCAAAAAGGCGAAGTTGTAGCGGAAGTTCCGGTACGCAGCCTTGCGGATGACGCACCCGTATACTACAAACCTTCGGCAGAGCCGGCGTATTACAAGGAATTTGCTAATGTAGATACATTAAATATTCCGGAACCGGCAGATTATAATGAGACATTGAAAAAAATCCTGTCCGCTCCGACAGTGGCAAGCAAAGAATGGGTGTATAACCAATATGATTACATGGTGCGCACCAGCACGGCAGTCGTGCCGGGCTCCGATGCGGCGGTCGTTGCGATTCGCGGCACGCGCAAGGCGCTTGCGATGAGCATTGACTGTAACGGACGCTATGTATATCTCGATCCGGAAGTAGGCGGTGCGATCGCTGTGGCAGAAGCGGCACGCAATGTCGTATGTTCCGGTGCAGAGCCGCTCGGCGTTACCGATTGCCTGAACTTCGGTAACCCGGAGAAGCCGGAAATCTTCTGGCAGTTTGAGAAAGCGGTCGATGGGATGAGCGAAGCATGCCGTGTGTTAGAGACGCCGGTAATCGGCGGTAATGTGAGCCTTTATAACGAAACGAACGGGGAAGCCGTTTATCCGACTCCGGTAGTGGGTATGGTCGGTCTGGTTCATGATATCGATCACATTACAACCCAGGCATTTAAAAATGAGGGCGATGTATTGTTGCTGCTCGGTGAAACGAGAGCGGAACTCGGCGGTAGCGAATACCAGAAGCTTATCAATGGATCGGTAATCGGACGTCCGCCGGTGCTTGATTTAGAAGTGGAGAAAAAGCTGCAGCAAACCGTGCTCAGTGCCATTCAGCAGGGACTGGTTGCCTCTGCACACGATCTTGCGGAAGGCGGACTTGCGACAGCGCTCGTAGAGTCGGCCGAGCAGAACCTTGGGGCGGTCGTTGATTGGAACATCGGACTGCGGCCTGATATTGCGCTGTTCAGTGAATCGCAATCACGCGTCCTGCTCAGCGTCAGACCGGAACATGTGGAGAAGGTATGCGAAATAGCGGCAGAAAATGGCACGCCGTGCGCAAAAATCGGTACGGTAGGCACCGACACCGTTAAGGTGAAAATCAACGGACGCGAGCTGATTAATACGCCGCTTGCGGATTTGAAAGCGGCCTGGAAGGGTGCGATTGCATGTCTGATGCAGTAATGATGGAGCATGATGAGCTCTGGGATAAATTGAATGAAGAGTGTGGCGTATTCGGGGTGTTCAATCACCCCGATGCGCCACAATTGACATATTACGGACTGCATGCTTTGCAGCACCGGGGGCAGGAGAGTGCAGGCATCTGCGCTTCCGACGGAGAGAAGTTTTCTTACCATCGCGGAATGGGATTGGTTACGGAAGCGTTCAGCGATAATCAATTAAGCGGAATTCATGGACGGATGGCCATTGGCCACGTTCGGTATACGACGGCGGGCGAAAGCAAATTAGAAAATGCTCAACCGCTTGTTTTTAAGTACACGGGGGGCAGCCTGGCGCTGGCCCATAACGGCAACCTGGTGAATGCGAATCAAATTCGTCATCAGCTTGAACGTCAGGGCTCTATTTTCCAGACGACGAGCGACACCGAGGTGATTGCGCATCTCATCGCGCGTTCTGGCTATGAAATCGAACAGGCGGTACGCGAATCGCTGCGCATGATTAAAGGCGCATATGCCCTGCTGGTGATGACGGAAAATAAAATGATCGTAGCGCTCGATCCGAACGGTTTGCGTCCGCTGGTGCTCGGCCGCATGGAGAAAGGATATGTCGTCGCATCCGAGACATGCGCTTTTGAGACGGTCGGTGCGGAATACATTCGCGACGTAGAGCCTGGCGAGATGATTGTCATTGACGAGAAGGGGCTGCGTTCCGAACGGTTCGCCGGCCAGACGCAGCGTGCGATTTGTTCGTTTGAATACATTTATTTTGCCCGCCCGGATAGCGATATCGATGGCATTAACGTCCATCTGGCGCGTAAAGAATTAGGACGTCAGCTGTATAGAGAATCCGCGGTGGAAGCGGACGTTGTAACGGGGGTTCCGGACTCAAGCATCTCCGCCGCCATTGGCTATGCAGAAGCGGCAGGCCTTCCTTATGAGCTGGGTTTAATTAAGAACCGGTACGTGGGCCGGACGTTTATTCAACCCAATCAGGAGATGAGAGCACGCGGCGTACGCATGAAGCTCAGCGCGGTGCGCAAAGTCGTCGAAGGCAAACGTGTCGTCATGATCGATGACTCCATCGTGCGCGGGACGACAAGCGGGAGAATCGTGCGGATGCTGCGGGAAGCGGGGGCGAAGGAAGTGCATGTGCGCATCAGCTCCCCTCCGGTCAAAAACCCCTGTTTCTATGGCATTGATACGTCAAGCCGCGAGGAATTAATTGCCAGCAAGAAATCCATCGAACAAATCCGGGAGTACATTGGCGCAGATTCGCTGGTTTTCCTGTCGGAAAAAGGCTTGATTGACGCGATCGGAAGAAATGACATGGCGCCGAACCGCGGGCATTGTCTGGCCTGTTTCACAGGCTGTTATCCGACGGAAATCTACGAAGATACGAAGAATTGCGTGGAGAAATAGGGGGAGATGGCATGAGCGAGGCTTATAAGCAGGCAGGAGTAGACATCGATGCCGGCAATGAAGCAGTCGAGAGAATGAAAAAACACGTCAAGCGCACATTCCGCCCGGAAGTTCTGACAGACCTTGGCGGTTTTGGTGCGCTGTTCGGACTTGATATAAATAAATATAAAAAGCCGGTACTCGTCTCCGGTACGGACGGTGTGGGCACAAAATTGAAGCTGGCATTTGCGATGGACAAACACGATACAATTGGCATTGACGCTGTCGCCATGTGTGTTAACGACATCGTCGTGCAGGGTGCGGAACCTCTGTTCTTCCTCGATTATCTGGCCTGCGGCAAGGTTGTTCCCGAGCGAATCGAAGCGATTGTTAAGGGCATCGCCGACGGCTGCGAACAATCCGGCTGCGCCCTCATCGGCGGAGAGACGGCGGAAATGCCGGGCATGTATGATGAATCGGAATACGATATCGCCGGGTTTAGCGTCGGAGTAGTGGATGCCGACCAAGTGATTGACGGTAAAAGCATTGCGCCGGGAGACGTTATTATCGGTATGGCATCAAGCGGGGTACACAGCAACGGGTTTTCGCTGGTGCGCAAGGTGCTGCTCGATGATGCGGGATTGTCGCTGAATGAGGAAGTAGCTGAATTGGACGGCAAGCTGGGAGAGGTACTTCTAACGCCGACCCGCATCTACGTGAAATCCTGCCTGGCCTTAATGGAGAAAGTAAAAGTAAACGGCTTTGTACACATTACGGGCGGCGGTTTTTACGATAATATTCCGCGGATTCTTCCGGAAGGCACGACCGCGTATATCGAATACGGAACATGGTCCATTCCTCCGGTATTTAGTCTGATAGAAGAAAAAGGACAGGTCTCTAAGCAGGACATGTTCCGTACATTTAACATGGGCATCGGTATGGTTGCAATTGTCAAGGAGAGCGAGGCGGATGAGGCGCTTCGTGTGCTTAAGAAAGCAGGAGAGCAGGCGCAGGTCATTGGCCGAATTGTGCAGGGAGACCGTGGCGTACGATTTGGCGGGGGGAGCTGGGAATGAAGATCGCCGTATTTGCTTCGGGCAGCGGGTCAAATTTCGCTGCCATTATGGAAGCTATTGAAAATCAGGTGCTCGAAGGAGCGGAAGTAAAGTTGCTTGTCTGTGACAAACCGGGGGCTTACGTACTGGAGCGGGCCGCGCAGTACCAGGTGCCCGCGTTTGTTTTTCGGGCGCAGGACTATCCGGATAAACCCAGCTTTGAACGCGAAATTCTTAATCGGCTTGAAGCGCTTGGAATCGAATTAATCGTTCTGGCCGGTTATATGCGTCTTGTCGGCGATACGCTCCTTAAAGCGTACGGGGGACGTATTATTAACCTGCACCCGTCGCTTTTGCCGGCGTTTCCAGGCAAGGACGCGATTGGCCAGGCATTCCGCTACGGAGTAAAGATTACCGGGATTACGGTTCATTTTGTAGACGAGGGCATGGATACAGGACCGATCATCGCCCAGTACCCTATTCCCGTATACGGCAATGATGACGAGACTTCTCTGGCGGCTCGCATCCACCGGGAAGAACATCGATTGCTTCCGCGAGTGATACAACTGCTTGTTAACAGTAAAGTAAGGCTGCATGGCCGGCGGGTGCAAATAACAGATGAAGATTTCGAATACAGTGGAGGAGTGGAGAAACTGTGAGTCAAGTACAAGTAAAACGAGCATTAATTAGCGTGTCAGACAAGACAGGTATTGTAGAATTCGCCAAGCAGTTAACAGAACTGGGCGTTGAGATTATTTCTACCGGCGGAACGGCAACCCTGTTGCAAAAAGAAGGTGTAAATGTTATCGGCATTTCAGAAGTCACCGGTTTTCCAGAAATTCTTGACGGACGTCTAAAAACGCTCGATCCCCACATTCACGGCGGCCTGCTCGCGGTACGCGATGACGAGAAACACCGCCAGCAAATCGCGGAACACAACATCACGCCGATTGACCTCGTCGTGGTCAATCTGTACCCTTTCAAAGCTACGATCAGCAAGCCGAATGTACCGTTTGCCGAAGCGATTGAAAACATTGACATTGGCGGACCGACCATGCTTCGTTCAGCGGCGAAAAACCACAAGTATGTTACCGTTGTTGTCGATGCAGCTGATTACGGTAGCGTGCTTGAAGAAATTAGAGAGGGCGGAAGCGTTACCGATGAGACGAAGCGCAGGCTGGCGGCGAAGGTATTCCGCCATACCGCTGCATACGATGCGCTCATCTCCCAATATTTAACTGAACAGGTCGGCGAACAAATGCCGGAGACATACACCGTAACATACGAAAAGGTGCAAGACCTACGTTATGGAGAAAATCCGCATCAGGGAGCCGCTTTTTACCGCGAACCGCTGGCGGGTCAGGGCAACGTTGCGACAGCCAAGCAGCTGCATGGTAAAGAACTATCTTATAACAACATTAACGATGCCAATGCGGCGCTTGCCATTGTCAAAGAATTCAACGAGCCGGCTATCGTTGCAGTAAAACATACCAATCCATGCGGAGTAGGGATAGGCGCTACGATTCTTCAGGCGTACCGGAAGGCGTATGAATCCGACCCGGTCTCCATCTTTGGCGGCATTATCGCGGCCAATCGCCCGATTGATAAAGAAACCGCACTGCTGCTGAAAGAAATCTTCCTCGAAATTATTATGGCTCCTTCCTTTACGGAAGAAGCGCTGGAAGTTTTAAAGGAGAAGAAAAACCTGCGTCTGCTTGAGCTTGGGGACCTTGCTGCAAAAGAAAAAGCGGATTGGAAAATCACCAGCGTAGAAGGTGGAATGCTCGTACAGGAAGAGGACGTGAAGCAAATCACTGAAGCGGACCTGGAAGTAGTGACCGAGCGCAGGCCGACTCGGGAAGAAATTCAGCAACTGTTATTCGCCTGGAAAGTCGTAAAACATGTAAAATCCAATGCAATTGTACTTGCAAAAGACAACATGACCATCGGTGTAGGAGCCGGACAGATGAACCGCGTGGGGGCAGCGCGTATTGCTATCGAGCAGGCGGGTGAGAAATCGTTCCGCAGCGTGCTGGCATCCGATGCATTTTTCCCGATGCCGGATACGGTGGAAGAAGCAGCGAAAGCGGGTATTACCGCAATTATTCAACCGGGCGGATCGATCCGTGACGAAGACTCGATTAAAGCGGCAAATGAACATGGTATCGCTATGGTATTTACGAAAGTGCGCCATTTCAAACACTAGGATAAGGAGAGGGAAAACCATGAAAGTACTCGTTGTCGGCGGCGGCGGCCGTGAGCATGCCCTCGTCTGGAAGCTTGTCCAGAGTCCGAATGTATCCCGTGTCTACTGCGCGCCGGGAAACGCCGGTATCGCGCAAATGGCGGAATGCATCTCGATTGGTGTCAATGACTTTGCCGCCCTTGCGGAATTTGTGAAAAAAGAAAAGATTGAGCTAACAGTCGTAGGGCCGGAAGATCCGCTGCTTGGTGGCATTGTCGATTTCTTTGAAGAGCAAGGGCTCAAAATCTTCGGGCCGAAAAAAGAAGCAGCTTTACTTGAAGGCAGCAAGACGTTCGCGAAAGACTTGATGAAAAAATACAGGATTCCGACCGGTGCCTATCGTTCATTCACCGAATATGAAGCGGCGCTGGCATATGTGCGCGAGCAGGGAGCACCTATTGTGATTAAAGCGGACGGGCTGGCCGCCGGCAAAGGGGTAACCGTAGCGTTCACACCGGAAGAGGCTGAACAGGCGCTTCGTTCGATGATGGTAGACGATGTGTTTGCCGGTGCTGGCTCCCGTGTCGTTATCGAAGAGTATCTGGCAGGTGAGGAAATGACGCTGTTGTCCTTTGTGGATGGCGAGACGGTGATTCCGATGGTGCCTTCGCAAGATCATAAGCCGGTGTTTAATGACGACAAAGGACCGAATACGGGTGGCATGGGTACGTATTCGCCGGTACCGCATATGGACAACTCCATTGTACAGGAGGCTATACGCACGATTGTGATGCCGACTGCTAAAGCTATGGTAGCGGAAGGTCGGCCCTTCCGGGGCATTTTGTACACAGGCTTGATGATTACGGATAAAGGACCGAAAGTTATCGAATATAACGCTCGCTTCGGCGATCCGGAAACCCAGGTTATATTGCCGCGCCTGGCAAGCGATTTGGCGGATATTTTTCTCGCGGCCGTGGAAGGAAGATTGGCGGAGTGCCGCGTAGAATGGAAACAGGAGGCAGCCGTCTGCGTCATTATGGCGTCTGAAGGCTATCCCGGCTCGTATCCGAAAGGAAGAGAGATTACGGGATTGCCGGCAAATACGGCGGATACGCTCGTATTCCATGCGGGTACAGCAGAAGAGGGGGGCCGCATCGTTACCAGTGGCGGCCGCGTACTGGGTGTAACAGCGTTAGGAGATGATTTGCGTGAAGCCCAGCGCAAAGCATATGAGACGGTCGGACGAATTTCTTTCGAAGGCGCGCATTATCGTACCGATATCGGAGCGAAGGCGCTGCGCCAGGCAGAAAAAAACATAAAGTAAAAAGAAAGCCACGCGGCCTTATGATTTGTACCGGCCGCGTGGTTTGCTATTATATCTGCTCCATATGTAAGCAACGATAATAATGGAGGCCACTACAGTAAGAATTACATACAGATTGTCACTGACGACTTCCCACATAAGTCGATCCATCGTCCCTTCCTCCTTTACGTAGCATTCTTCTTCGTTACCTGCAGCGGCGCGGATAGCTGGAGATACGGTATGGCCGCTTATCTCTATTGTTGGCGGTACTAACGCCCAGCATCGTAAGCATCGGACAGAAACGGATAATTCCTTCTGCAACCTTCATTGCGCTCAGTATGGCGATAATCATAGGGGATGTCCGATGCGGGCAGCGCACCATTTTGGCCGTGCTGTACGAAAGTCCGGCAAGTCCAAGCGTGATACGAATGAGTGCATCACTGAGTCCTACATTTTTCCTCATTGTACTTCCTCCTTTACAGAAAGCCTGCATATCTCGCTTTTATCATGTGGAAAGAGAAGAAGAATATGCATCAGAGTATCAGCTTTTCACTGGAAAATAGCTAACCAATCAAACACTTGGCACGGCAAAATTGATCGAATTTTCAGCTCTTTATTAAGTGTAATAAAGGTTAATTTTTACTTATGCAAAAAGTTATATTTTTTTTAAAAACAAAATCCTATATTACTAGACGAAAGCAAAAGAATAAGGTAGAATATTTTCAGAATACTTATTTTATTAGAAACAGTTTTATTCATCAAGTAATTCAGAAGGAATACATAGGGGGGATTCGTTTAGAAATAAGATAAACGATCGTTGGGGAAAGAGGATTTTATTTTATTTAAAAATGGGGGTTACATAATGAAGAAGAGAAAAATGACAGGCATTCTCCTATCTCTCATGCTATCCGCTGGAATAATGATGGGCTGCGGCGGAGCGAAAGACACAAATTCAGCGGCTTCGGGCGGCAGCGGCCAGAGCGCATCCGGCGAAACAATTAAAATCGGTGCCAACCTCGAGATGTCAGGCGGGGTAGCTTCATACGGACAATCCGCCGTCGAAGGTCTTGAACTGGCGATTGAAGAGATTAACAAAGAGGGCATCAACGGTAAGAAACTTGAGCTTGTAAAAGTAGACAACAAGTCTGAAGCGGCGGAAGCGACAAGCGGTGCCATTAAGTTAGCCAGCCAGGACAAAGTAGTTGCCATTATCGGTGCAGCAACAAGTACGAACACATTGGCACAGGTGCAAGTAGCACAGGATAACAAAATTGTTCTTCTGACGCCAACGGGTACAAACCCGACCATCACAAACAAAGATGGTAAAGTAAACGATTATGTATTCCGCACTTGCTTTATCGATCCGTTCCAGGGCACGGTAGCGGCAAACTTTGCAACCAATGATCTGAAAGTAAAGAGCGCCGCTATCTTCATCGATAGCTCCAGCGACTATGCGAAGGGCCTGGCAGCATCGTTTGAAGAAGCGTTTGTAAAAGCCGGCGGCAAAGTAGTGGCAAAAGAAGCATATGTAGCGAAAGACACAGACTTCCGCGCAACGCTTACACGCATTAAGTCCGCAAATCCGGAATTTGTTTTCTTACCGGGCTACTATGAAGAAGTAGGTCTGATTCTGAAGCAGGCACGTGAACTTGGCCTTAACGTTCCATTTATGGGCGGCGACGGCTGGGATTCTCCTAAGCTTGTAGAAATCGCTGGCGCTAAGGCTCTGAACAATACGTTTATTACAAACCACTATTCTTCTGGCGACAGTGATCCGGCTGTAAAGAAATTCGTAGACGCGTTCAAAGCGAAATACAACGGCAAATCTCCGGACGCGTTCAACGCACTTGGCTACGACTCCGCGTACTTCCTGGCTGATGCCATCAAGCGTGCAGGCGATGCTGACCCGGCGAAGATCAAAGATGCAATGGCACAAACGAAAGACCTGCAGCTTGTATCCGGCAAGCTGACTATCAATGAGCAGCACGACCCGATTAAATCCGCTGTTATCTTGGAATACAAAGAGGGCAAGCAAGAATTCAAGACAAAAGTAAATCCATAAGCGGGTAACACCGCGGCCGAATGGGGGGAGGGGTCCCCCCATTCGGAATTTATACCATACATTAACGCATTATTGCACGAAAGTGCGGCTCAAGGGGAGTGCATACATGGAATTTGTACAACAACTGATAAACGGAATTTCGCTGGGAAGCATTTATGCGCTAATCGCGCTGGGCTATACGATGGTATACGGCATTATTAAGCTTATTAACTTTGCTCATGGTGACGTATTCATGGTGGGCGCGTTTGTCGGATTTTATGCAATTACAGGGTTGGGCATGAGCTTTTTCCCGGCGCTGTTGCTCGCGATGGCAGTGTGCTCGGTTTTCGGGGTGTTGATTGAGCGGATTGCGTATAAGCCGCTGCGCAATGCAACGCGTATTGCAGCATTGATTACGGCGATCGGGGTTTCTTTATTTATTGAATATGGAACAATCTATGTGCGTGGCGCGCAGCCGGAAGCGTATCCGGGTGATGTGTTACCGTCCACTAGTTTTCATATTTTTGGGGCTACGATAAGCAGCCAGTCTTTATTTATTCTTGGTACATCCGTTGTTTTGATGGTTCTTCTGCAGTTTATCGTTCATAAGACAAAAATCGGAAAAGCGATGAGGGCGGTTTCATACGATGCGGAAGCGGCTCGTTTGATGGGCATTAATGTTGACAATACCATCTCTGCCACGTTCGCCATCGGTTCAGCCCTGGCGGGTGCAGCAGGTGTTATCTTTGGGCTTTACTATATAAAAATTGAACCGCTGATGGGCATTATTCCAGGTCTGAAAGCATTTGTCGCGGCAGTGCTGGGCGGTATCGGTATTATTCCGGGCGCGATGGTAGGCGGTCTGCTGCTTGGCGTAATCGAGTCCCTTGTCAGTGCGGTGGGCTACTCTCTATGGCGCGACGGGGTTGCGTTCGTCGTTCTCATTCTTATCTTAATCTTCAGACCGTCCGGGCTTTTTGGTAAAAACGTACGGGAGAAAGTATAGGGAGGCAAAGCGATGGCGAATATCAACCGGAAGAAGGGATTCTGGCTCTCTATTGTCTTGGCGCTTGCCGTATATGTGGTGGGACAGGTGCTAATTTCAGGAGAAATATTGAATTCATTCTATATTAATACGCTCTTTTTCATGGCGATTAACATTATTCTGGCGGTAAGCCTGCATTTGATTATCGGGATTACAGGTCAATTCTCAATCGGACACGCCGGATTTCTTGCGGTCGGAGCGTATGCATCCGCTATTTTTACGATGAAGTTGCAGATGCCGTTTGGCGTCGCTCTACTGGTGGGCGGGCTTGCCGCTGCAGTGGCAGGGCTGATTATCGGGATTCCGAGCCTTCGCTTAAAAGGTGACTACCTGGCGATTGCCACGCTCGGATTCGGGGAAATTGTACGGATTTTTCTGCTGAATGTTGACTATGTCGGCGGTGCAAGCGGCATGCAGGTATCCCACCTGACAGATTGGACATGGGTATTTGCCTGCTTGCTGGTGACGATTATTGTTATCGTAAACTTTACAAATTCCACCCATGGCCGGGCCTGCATCTCCATTCGTGAGAATGAGATTGCTGCCGATGCGATGGGGATTAACACGACGTATTACAAAGTAGCCGCGTTTGTAATCGGATCGTTCTTCGCAGGAATAGCGGGCGGCCTATACGCACATAACTTCTACATTATCCAGCCGACCAACTTCGGTTTTCTGAAGTCGTTTGACATTCTAATCTTCGTTGTATTGGGCGGTCTGGGAAGTATGTCGGGCGCAGTCATCGCCGCGATACTTCTAACGATTGTCTCCGCCTTCCTTCAGGATTATCCGGAAACACGGATGATCATTTACAGCCTTGTGCTTGTAGTCATGATGATATACCGTCCGAAGGGGTTGATGGGTACGAAAGAGATTACCCAGTTCTTTACGAAGAAACGTCAGGGCATTGAAGGAGGAGAGTCGGATGGCAAACACACCGCTGCTTAAAGTAGACAATGTCGGCATTCAATTCGGGGGATTGAAAGCCGTCTCCGGCGTTAATGCTGAATTGCATCAAGGAGAGCTCGTAGGCCTGATCGGCCCGAACGGGGCGGGCAAGACTACGTTTTTTAATCTGCTTACCGGGGTGTATGTGCCGACGGAAGGCCAGATTATGCTGAACGGAGAGAGACTGAACGGACTCGCTCCTTACCAGATTACCCGAAAAGGCATCAGCCGAACTTTTCAGAACATCCGGCTGTTCGGCGAATTGTCCGTGCTTGATAATGTAAAGGTCGCGTACCATTCGCTGGCCAGGCATTCGATTTTAAGCTCTATTCTCCGCCTGCCGTCCCATTTCTCGGGCGAGAAAGAAATGGAAGAAAAGGCAATCGAATTTCTTAAAATCTTTAAGCTGGATGGTCTAAGATATGAAATGGCCAAGAACCTGCCGTACGGTCAGCAGCGCCGGCTTGAGATTGCCCGTGCATTGGCGGCGCATCCAAAGCTTCTGCTGCTGGACGAGCCGGCGGCGGGGATGAATCCGCAGGAAACGCGGGAGCTTATGGAATTGATCGCATTTATTCGCAAAGAGTTTCATCTGACCATTCTGCTGATCGAGCATGATATGCCGCTGGTCATGGGGGTATGCGAGCGAATCTACGTGCTCGATCACGGACAATTAATCGCACAAGGCTCGCCGGAGGAGATCCGAAACAATCCGAAGGTTATCGAAGCGTATCTCGGCGAGGAGGTTTCTTGATGCTAAAAGTAGACGAAATCAATGTATATTACGGTAACATCCAGGCGCTGAAAGGTGTCTCGCTTGAGATTAATCAGGGCGAAATCGTAACGCTCATCGGGGCGAACGGCGCCGGAAAAAGTACGCTCCTCAAAGCGATTTCCGGCCTTCTGAAACCGAAGCAAGGGGAAATCATGTATCTGAATCAATCGATTGCAGGCAAACCGGCGCAGACGATTGTAAAACAGGGAATCTCTCATGTGCCGGAAGGTCGCCGCGTATTCGCAAATATGACGGTGGAAGAAAACTTGGAGCTAGGTGCATTTCTTCGTAATGACAAAGACGGTATCCGCCAGGATTTTGAGAAGGTATACGAGCTGTTCCCGCGTCTGTTGGAGCGCCGCAAACAGCTTTCGGGTACATTGTCCGGCGGGGAGCAGCAAATGCTGGCGATGGGAAGGGCGCTGATGGCACGGCCCAGGCTGTTGCTGCTGGATGAACCTTCGATGGGGTTGTCTCCGCTGCTTGTTAAAACGATCTTCCGTATTATCGAAGAGATTAATGAAACGGGCACAACGATTTTGCTCGTTGAGCAAAACGCCAACATGGCTTTATCCATCGCTGACCGGGCTTATGTTATCGAAACCGGGCGTGTCGTCCTTTCCGGAACAGCCGACGAGCTAAACGCAAGCGATCAGGTAAGAATGGCCTATCTAGGTGGTCATTAATCTTCTTTTTTTCCAAAATCATAGATTATACCGGGCCGTCTTCCGACATAATAAGTAGGAAGACGGTTTTTTTAGGGAAAGACCGGCAACGCCCGCGAGTTTTTCTTATGCATTGTGAAATACAAGATTACAAGAAAGAGGGAGAAGCATGGCATACAAGAAAACAGCCGCACTTCTGCTTATGACGGCACTCGCCGTAACGAGCGCAGGATGCGGCAAGCAAGCGGTAGATTCGGCGGCTAAGCCGGTGCAGGAGGCTGCGCCGGTACAGAAAACGCAGAATCAGGCTCCGGTGATTGTCGCGCCGCTGACCGGACTGCCTGTGGATGCTGAAATTACGGACCGGGTGGTGATGGTGATGATTAACAATCACTCTAAAGCAAGGCCCCAGTCCGGACTGGATCAGGCAGACGTTGTATATGAAATGCTTGAAGAAGGATTGATTACGCGCTTTATGGCATTTTATCAGAGCAAGTCTCCTGAAGTGGTCGGACCCGTACGCAGCATTCGTCCTTATAATATCGAAATCGGTCAGGGTTTTGATGCTATTCTTTCGCATGCCGGGGGCAGTGTCGCGGCGCTAAGCATCATTCGAGACGGGGGGTATGCGGATATGGACGAGATTTACGCATATCCGAAAGCATACTGGCGTGATAAATCACGCAAAGCACCCCATAATTTGTATACAAGTATTGAAAAGCTGCGCAAAGGCGCGGAAGAAAAAGGATATAGGCTGGGCGGAGAGGTGCCGGTGTTCCGATTCAGGAAAGAAAGCGATAGTGTACAGGGGGAGCCGGGAACAAAAATAAAGATTCAATATTCAAAGCGGAACACGGCCGGGTATGAGTATGACCCGGATACGAAGCAGTACAAGCGCTTTACTGCAGGCAAACCCCATATGGATAAAGAAACCGGCAAACAGCTGACAGCGACCAATGTGCTGGTTATCGCGTCGCAGCATCGCACGCTTGATAGCGAAGGTCGCTTGGAAATCGATACAATGGGGCCGGGCGAAGGCTATCTGTTTCAGCGCGGACAAGCCCTTAAGATTACGTGGGAACGAAAAGACGGAGCCATCCGCGCTTATCAGAACGGCGTAGAGATGCCGCTGTATCCGGGAACAACCTGGGTAAACGTCGTGCCGACAACCCCTACACTTGCGGATCATCTCACGTTTGAATAGTAAATGCTTGCCTTATCGAAAAACGTTTTCCTTGTCAAACCGCGGTAAATTTCATATTATAAAAATAGCCTATGCTTTACTTCTTAAGCAATGTAAAGCAGTACTTGCTTAAAGAGTAAGTGTGCCGGGAACGGAGGGAAAGTCGGTGCAATTAGATAAGATTAAAGGCAAAGAGCTCGAACAGCTATTCGAAGCGATTCTCTTATTGGAATCGATAGAAGATTGCTATTTATTCTTTGATGACCTGTGTACGGTCAATGAGATGAAATCGATGGCACAGCGCCTGGAAGTGGCGCGCATGCTGCGTGACAAGCAGACATACAGCCAGATCGAAGAGGAAACCGGCGCCAGCACGGCGACCATCTCGCGCGTGAAGCGCTGCCTGAACTACGGCAACGGCGGATACATGGCCGCGCTGGACAGGTTAAGCGGTAAGAAAAAAGCATAAGAGAGAGATAGGCACCTGTTTTTCAGGCAAGACTGGAAGACAGGTGTTTTATTTTTCGGTAAAAGCTAGAAGCAGGAGGTTATGAAGTTGGAAATGGACATGGAAAAATGGCGGCACGTCTTTAAGCTGGATCCGGATAAAGCGATAGAAGACGCAGCGTTGGAAGCAGTATGTGAATCTGGAACAGACGCCATTATCGTCGGAGGTACAACCAACATTACGTTTGACAATACGATTGATTTGCTGAGCCGGGTCCGCAGGTACGCCGTCCCCTGTGTATTGGAGATTTCAAACGTGGATGCTATCGTACCGGGTTTTGACGCCTATTTTATTCCGCTCGTATTGAATGCGCAAAATCCCGACTGGATTTTCAATGCACATGTAAAAGGGTTGGAAGAGTACGGTCCATTTATTAAATGGGATGAAGTGTTTGTCGAAGGATATGTGGTCGGCAACGGGGATTCGGCTGTAGGGCGGCTGACAGAGAGCCGGACTCCCGTCAGCGAAGAGGAGATAAAGGCTTACGCACGCCTTGCGGACCAAATGCTGAAGCTGCCGATTTTTTATATCGAATACAGCGGCACATACGGTGATCCGAAGCTCGTACAGGCGGCGGGAAAAGTAGTGCATAACAGCCGGATCTTTTACGGAGGCGGCATTCGCAACCGGGAACAGGCGGTTGAAATAGCGCGCTGGGCAGATACCGTGGTAGTTGGCAATGTCGTATACGAAGAGCTGGCGCAGGCGCTGGCCACAGTAGATGCGGTCAAGTCTACGAAAAAATGACGAAGCCTTTTAATTCACAGGGAAATCGCCGGACAAAGAGGAATGAATGTTTGCTATAATGACAGGGTAACGTTTGCATGGAAAGGAGTTATCCGCCTTGTTTATAAATAGTGAAGATGCTCTGCAGGGACTGAATCCGCAGCAGAGAGAAGCCGTGCTTGCGACGGACGGACCGCTCTTGCTCCTGGCCGGTGCAGGAAGCGGAAAGACGCGTGTGCTGACCCAGCGCATCGCGTATTTATTGAGAGAAAAAAACGTGGCGCCATGGAGCATTCTGGCGATTACTTTTACGAACAAAGCTGCGCGCGAGATGAAAGATCGGATTTCGGCAATTGCGGGACCGGACGCCGAAGACATCTGGATTTCGACGTTTCACTCCATGTGTGTGCGTATTTTGCGGCGTGACATCGATCGAATCGGCTATAATCGCAATTTCACGATTCTGGATTCGAGCGACCAGGTATCCGTTATCAAGCAATGTCAGAAGGAGATGAATATCGACCCGAAGAAATACGATCCGCGTGCCGTGCTTGGACTCATCAGCAGCGCGAAAAACGAGTTGAAAACGCCGGAACAGTACGGCGGCATGGTGGCAGGCCCGGTCGAACAAATCGCCCAGCAGGTTTACAGCCTGTACCAGAAAAAGCTGAAAAGCAACAACTCGCTGGATTTTGATGATTTGATTATGAAGACGATTCAGTTATTTGAAGAAGTACCGGAAGTACTCGAATTCTATCAGAAGAAATTCCGGTATGTACATGTTGACGAGTACCAGGATACAAACCGTGCCCAGTATATGCTTGTAAAGATGCTTGCGGCGGGCTATAAAAATATTTGTGTGGTCGGTGACTCCGACCAGTCGATCTACCGTTGGCGTGGTGCGGACATTACCAACATTTTGAATTTCGAGAAAGACTATCCGAACGCGCGGACCATTCTGTTGGAACAGAACTACCGCTCTACCAAGAGAATTCTCGAAGCGGCCAATAAGGTCATCAGCAACAACATAGGACGCAAGCCGAAAAATTTGTGGACGGAAAATGACGAAGGTGCCATGATTCGCTACTACACGGCCGACAGCGAGCACTCGGAAGCGTACTATATCGTCGACGAGATACAGAAAGCGGTAGACCGCGGCCGCGAATACCGTGATGTCGCCATTCTGTACCGTACGAATGCGCAGTCCCGTGTGATCGAGGAAGTGTTCGTTAAATCGGGCATTCCGTATAATATCGTCGGCGGAACAAAGTTCTATGACCGCAAAGAAATTAAGGACATGCTGGCATATCTGCGGCTCATCTCCAATCCGGACGATGACTTGAGCTTGACGCGGATTATTAATGTGCCGAAGCGAGGCATTGGCGCGGGTACGGTGGAGAAAATTGCGGCGTATGCGGCCCGGCAGGGCATCTCCATGTATAAGGCGATTCAAGAAGTGGACCAAATTGGCCTAAGTGCACGGCTTAGCGACGCTGTAGTGAAATTTGCCCATCTAATTACCGAATTGGAGGGCATGCAGGAATATCTGGGTGTGACGGAGCTTGCGGAAGAGGTGCTTACGCGTACGGAATACCGCGAAGAGCTGCGCCGGGAAGGAACGCTGGAAGCGCGCAGCCGCATCGAGAATATCGAAGAATTTCTGTCTGTTACCATGGAGTTCGAGCGCACGAACGAGGACAAGACACTGGTAGCATTTCTAACCGATCTTGCGCTGGTGGCGGACATCGACAAGCTGGACGAGACGGAAGAGGACCGGGGAAATGCGGTTGTCATGATGACATTGCACAGTGCCAAAGGGCTGGAATTCCCGGTGGTGTTTCTGGTAGGAATGGAAGAAGGAATCTTCCCGCATTCCCGGGCGCTTCTCGAAGAAGTGGAGATGGAAGAGGAACGACGTCTTGCCTACGTAGGCATTACACGTGCTGAGGAAGAGCTATTCCTGACACGGGCGCTGATGCGAACCTTATACGGACAGACGAAGATGAACGCACCGTCCCGCTTTATCGAGGAGATTCCGGAACATCTAATTCAGCCGGAAGGCATAGTACAGCAGCGGCTTGCGGCTCGCAACGGGCGCGTGGACAGCCGAGCAGCACAGCCGCAGCAGCGTGCCGGCGTTGTCCCGATGCGCAGCACGCAAACGATGGGCGGCGCTTCGGCTGTAAAGGCAGAAGGCGGCGCGGAGGCGCTTGATTGGAAAGCAGGCGATAAAGCGGAGCACGGCAAGTGGGGTATCGGCACAGTGGTGTCGATAAAAGGAAGCGGCCAGGATTTAGAGCTGACTATCGCCTTCCCGAACCCTACGGGTCTGAAAAAGCTCCTGGCTAAATTTGCTCCAATCAAAAAATTATAAAGCAAAGAGGAGAATCTCTTTCTAAATTAACTAGGGTTAAGCGAGGGAGATAGGATGGATCAAAACGAGGCTGTTCAGCGGATAGAAGAGCTGCGCGACATGATCGAGCAGCATAACTACCTGTACTATGTAAAAGATGACCCGCAAATCTCTGATTATGAATACGATAAGCTTATGCAGGAGCTGATTCGTCTGGAAGGAGAATTCCCGGAATTGCTGACGCCGGATTCCCCAACCCAGCGGGTCGGGGGAACCCCGCTCGAATTTTTTGAGAAAGTCGAGCACACCACTCCGATGCTTAGTCTGGGTAATGCGTTTGACGAACAGGATCTGCGTGACTTTGACCGCCGTGTCCGACAGGGGCTGGGCGTAGAGGGACCTGTCCGCTACGTATGCGAATTGAAAATTGACGGGTTGGCCGTCTCGTTGCGTTATGAAAACGGGCGTTTCACGCGCGGAGCGACGCGGGGCGACGGACGTATTGGGGAGGACATTACCCAGAATTTGCGTACGATCCGTTCGCTTCCGGTTAAATTAAAGAAGCCTCTGACCCTGGAAGTTCGAGGCGAAGCTTTTATGCCACGCAGGGCGTTTGAGCGGCTGAACAAGGAGCGACTGGAGCGCGAGGAGCCGCTATTTGCCAATCCGCGCAACGCGGCAGCCGGGTCGCTGCGTCAGCTTGATCCGAAAATCGCGGCGTCGCGTTCCCTTGATATTTTCCTGTATTCCATAGTCGGCGAAGACATACTCCCCGTCGATACGCATAGCGGGGCACTGGACATGCTTGAAGAGCTTGGCTTTAAGGTGAATCCGGAACGCCGCATATGCGAAGGGATTGACGAAGTGATTGCTATGGTCGAAGGATGGCGGGAAAGACGAAGCGAGCTTGCATATGATATCGACGGCATGGTAGTGAAGGTGGATCGCCTTTCGTATCAGGAAGAGCTGGGATACACCGCGAAAAGTCCGCGCTGGGCCATCGCATTCAAATTTCCGGCGGAAGAGGTGGTAACGGTTCTGCGTGATATCGAAATTACTGTAGGACGTACAGGCGCCATCACGCCGACCGCGATTCTTGACCCGGTTAGCCTGGCCGGAACGACCGTACAGCGGGCGTCACTGCACAATGGAGACATCATCCGCGAGAAAGGCATTATGATAGGCGATCATGTCGTAGTCAAGAAAGCCGGAGATATTATCCCGGAGATCGTAGCGGTAAAGGCGGACATGCGTACCGGAGAGGAAAAGCCGTATCATATGCCGACCCATTGCCCGGCTTGCGAGAGCGAACTTGTGCACCTGGAAGAAGAGGTAGCGTTGCGCTGTATTAATCCGCAGTGTCCGGCGCAGATTCGGGAAGGAATTATTCATTTCGTTTCCCGCAACGCCATGAATATTGATGGAGTAGGCGAGAAGGTCGTAGCCCAGCTGTATGAGCATGAGATGATCCGCAGTGTGGCTGATCTCTATTACTTGCAGCGGGAAGAACTGCTTCAGCTGGAACGTATGGGAGAGAAATCAGTCGATAACATGTTAAAGGCGATCGAGGCGAGCAAAAGCAATTCTCTGGAACGTCTTCTCTTCGGGCTTGGTATTCGCTTTGTGGGCGAGAAAGCGGCCCGTCTGCTGGCGCAGCATTTCGGTACGATGGAGGCGCTGCAGAAGGGAACGGAAGAAGAGATTGTGTCCATTCATGAAATCGGCACGAAGATCGCCGAAAGTGTTGTGAAATATTTCGAAAAGCCGGAAGTAACGGAGACGATAAACCGTCTGCGCGAAGCCGGCGTTAATATGGAGTATAAAGGCCTGCGGACGGAAGATGTAAAGACCGATTCGCCATTCTCGGGCAAGACAGTTGTGCTGACAGGTACGCTGGAAAATGTAACACGTAAAGAAGCCCAGCAAATGATTGAAGTACGGGGCGGAAAAGTGTCCGGCAGCGTCAGCAAGAAAACCGACCTTGTCGTCGCCGGAGAGGCGGCAGGCTCAAAGCTGACGAAAGCGAACGAGCTGGGCATTCAGGTTATTGATGAAAAAACGTTTCTTGAATGGGTGAACAAATAACGAATAAAACTCTGCCTGGAATAGAACGGGCAGAGTTTTATTCATTTTTGAATCAAAACAAATTCAAATATGAATAAAAAATCAAGAAAATTCATTTTCTTGATTTGCCGGGACAGTTGGGGGATGGAAGGTAGGTCAAGGGCATTTCTGTGTATAATGGATGGAACAATACATTTTGTATTCCGTTTGTAAGGAGGAGCCGGTTTATGCAGGACCAGCAGGAAAATGTATCAGACGTTTTGATGGAACTGAATGCAATCATTGAGACATCGACGGACAATATTGTAATTGCAGATGGAGCAGGGCGGGTTTTGCGGGTTAGCAGCAACTGTCGTGAGATCTACGGAATTGAGCCGGAAGAATTGTATGGAAAAAGCTCACAGGAATTAGAAGAAGCAGGTGTATTTTCGCCTTCTGTAACGCTGAAGGTGCTGGAAACGAAAGTGAAAGAGCAGGTTATCCAGCATACGAAGACAGATAAAGTCGTTATGGCGACCGGATACCCGGTATTCGACGAACAGGGCAGACTTGCGCGGGTGGTAAGCTATTCGCACGATATGACCGAGATCATGTCCCTGAAGAAAAATTTCGAGGAGCTGGCGGAACAGGTCAAACGGTATGAGAGCGAGCTTGAAGAACTGCGCGAGAAGGAAACACGCATTCCGGGCGTTGTTGCGGAAAGCCCGCAGATGAAGCGGGTCATTACGATGGTGCAGCGTGTAGCCAAGGTGGATACTACGGTCCTGCTGCTCGGGGAATCCGGCGTAGGAAAGAATGTCATCGCTAAAGCGATTCATAGAAAAAGCGCACGCAAATCCCAACCTTTCATCGAAGTGAACTGCGGCGCCATTCCTGAAGGTTTGCTGGAATCGGAGTTGTTCGGCTATACATCCGGCTCTTTTACGGGAGCAAGCAAAGGCGGCAAGCCCGGTATTATTGAACTCGCGGATAAAGGTACACTGTTCCTCGACGAAATCGGGGAAATGCCGCTGGCCCTTCAGGCGAAACTGCTCAAAGTCATCCAAGAAAAACAAATTACACCGGTCGGCGGCACGCGCCCGAAGAAAGTCGATTTCCGGCTAATCGCAGCTACCAATCAGGACCTTGAACGAATGGTAAAAGAAGGTAAATTCCGCAAAGATCTGTATTTTCGGCTGAATGTTGTGCCTATCGAAATCGCTCCCCTGCGGGAAAGACCCCAGGATATACTGCCGCTCATTCGCATTTTCCTTGAGAAATTCGCCGAAGCCTATGGATTGAAAAAGCGGTTGGATGAATCGGCGGTTCACTTACTGCTCAATTACAAATGGCCGGGAAATGTGCGGGAAGTAGAAAACGTAATGGAGCGCCTTGTCGTAACGACGGACGAAGAAGTTATATCGGCTGCCCATCTGCCCGAAACGATGCGGACAGAGGCGGAAGTAGCAGAAGTGCCGATCGCTGTCGGCTCCCGCAAGCTGAAAGATATTCTGGAAGAAGTAGAGAGAAGGGTAATCATGCAGGCGTATGAGGAATGCAGAACAACGCACGAAATGGCGGCCCGCCTTGGCATCAGCCAGCCTTCGGTTGTGCGGCGCCTGCAGAAATATCGCGGCCGGGAGGTAGACGAGCAATCGGAGTGAGCTGTTGATTCAAAAATGAATAATAAAGAGTAGAGTAGCTCCTCCCTAAAAGCCGGAAGCTTTAATATATAAAGGTTTATATAAACTGGCACGGCTTTTGCAAGTTTCTATGTAACGAGAAGAGATACACATCAATAGGAAAGTTGGAGGGGATACACCATGGCAAAAAAATATCAACCGGCAGACTCATTTGAATCTCCGCGTTTTTGCGGCGTGCGTACATTTATGCGCCTGCCTCATATTCAAACGACAGAAGATGTCGACTTCGTTATTTTGGGAGCCCCGTTTGATACCGCGGCTTCTTTCCGTGTCGGAGCACGGTTCGGTCCGGGAGCGGTACGCGATTTCTCGATTTTGCTCCGCCCGTACAATCCGGTCAGAAAAATTAACGTGTTTGATTACTTATCCGGGGTAGATTATGGGGATCTCCCTGTTGTGCCCGGCTATATTGAAGAGTCATACAAAAAAATTGAAGAAGGATTACTTCCGATTCTGGAAAAAGGTGTCGTGCCGATTACGATCGGGGGCGATCATTCCATTACGCTTCCCGAGTTGCGTGCGGTTGCCAAAAAGTACGGCCCTGTCGGACTCGTTCATTTCGATGCGCACAGCGATACATGGGATACGTATTTTGGACAGAAATACAACCACGGCACGCCGTTCCGCCGGGCATATGAAGAAGGACTGCTGGATACAAGCCGCAGCATCCAGGTAGGCATGCGTGGAGGGCTGTATGCGCCGGAAGATTTGGATGATGCGCGCGAGATGGGCTTTGACGTCGTAGAAATGCATGAAGTGCAGGAGATGGGAATCCCGGCAGTTATCGAGCGTATTCGTCAGCGCGCGGGAGACGGTCCGCTATTCCTATCATTTGATATTGATTTTATTGATCCTGCATACGCACCGGGAACAGGAACACCGGAAGTTGCCGGAGCAACGACAACAGAGGCGCTGCAGTTGCTTCGCGGCCTGGAAGGATTGAATTTTGTCGCATTTGATCTGGTTGAAGTGCTGCCATCATTTGACCATGCACAAATTACCGCTAATGCAGCATCGAACGTTATCTTTGAATTTATTACTCATCTGGCACTTCAGAAGAAAGCAAAAACAGAAACACTGGCCCATGCAGGGAAAAATTAATCAAAGAGTGCAAGAAACGGGCAGCAATTTTGCAGCAGTCGTTTCTTGCACTGCTATATACAAAGGAGACGCAAATCATGTCCCAGAACAATTTTCGAATGTATATGAATGGAAAGTGGGTAGAGGGGAGGGGAAACAGACGCACGCTTATCGATCCCTCTACCGGATCGGCCCTTGCTGAAGTAGCAGAAGCCTCATCGGAGCAGGTGCATGAGGCGGTACTGGCAGCGAAAATTGCATTTGAAACAACGGAATGGCCTGTAAATGCAAAGCTTCGTGTAGCTCTTCTTTATAAGCTTGCTGATTTATTGGAAGCTTCAGCAGAGGAATTTGCTCAAGTAGAAAGCCGGAATACAGGTAAGCCGATTCGCGAATCCCGCCTGGATATTATGGATAGTGTAACGTGCATCCGCTATTATGCCAATCTGGTAGAGTCTCGTGATGTGTGGCAAAAAGAGATGGAAGATGGAACAACCAGCCGTATACACGAAGAGCCAATTGGTGTATGCGCACTGATTGTTCCCTGGAATTTTCCGCTGCTTCTTGGCATATGGAAGCTGGCGCCTGCTTTGGCAGCAGGGAATACAATCGTATTCAAGCCATCGGAGATTACTCCTCTTTCCTTTGTAAAGCTGGCAGCATTAATTGAAGAGGCAGGAATGCCGGACGGTGTCTTTAACCTTGTATTAGGGGATGGGGCGGCGGTTGGCCAACCGCTTGTAAGTCACGAGAGTGTTAATAAAGTTTCATTTACGGGTGGAGCTGAAACAGGAAGAAGAATTTATCAGGAATGCGCAAAAACATTGAAGCGTGTCTCGCTTGAATTGGGAGGCAAATCTCCGTTGATAATTTTTGAGGATGCAGACGTAGAAATTGCAGTAGACTGGGCACTCTTTGGAGCATTTTTCAATCAGGGCCAGGTATGCGTTGCGTCTTCCAGGATATTGGTTCATAACGAGCTAGAACAGGAGTTTTTGAAAAGACTTTCTGATAGACTTGCTCATATTCGCATTGGAAAACCGCTGGAGGAAGCCACAGAAATGGGGCCTGTAATCAGCTTAGACCATCTTAAGAAAATCGAGCAATACATTCAGCTCGGGATTTCAGAGGGAGCAACGCTGTTTACAGGCGGAACGCGAATTCAGGGGGAAGATGGGTACTACATTACTCCTGCTGTATTTACTGATGTGAATCAAGAGATGAGAATCGTGCAGGAAGAAATATTCGGCCCTGTTATTACGGTTCAATCTTTCCATGATGAAGAAGAGGCGATTGCTTTAGCAAATGGCACAAAATATGGTCTGGCTGCCGGTATTTTAAGCCAGGATATAGAGCGGGCAAATCGTGTGGCTAACCGTGTCCAGGCAGGAACGATCTGGATAAATGGGTACCATACACCTCATGTAGAAACGGCATGGGGCGGTTTTAAACAAAGTGGCATTGGACGTGAGCTTGGACCATATGGATTAGCTGCTTTTACGGAACCAAAGCATATTAATATGAATTCACAGCTTCAAAAAGTTGGTTGGTATTCTGCAACATAGGGAGAGGATAGCATGTCAAATTCGACTGAAACAATAAGTCATGATAGCATGAGCCCGATTTCTGCAAATGAAAGGACAATGAGCTTATTTTCTACTTTTTTTCTTTGGCTGGGATCTAACGTTGTAGTGACCACCGTATTCACCGGAATGCTGTTCGTTCCGGATATGACGTATTCGACAGCCCTCATTGTAATTATACTTGGAACACTCCTTGGAACAATACCATTGATCCTTATGGGAAATATCGGAACGCGTACCGGCTTATCCACTATGGCACTGGCCCGCGGAGCCTTCGGGCAGCGCGGGGCGGTACTGCCTACCGCTGTGAACACTATTGTACTTATAGGCTGGAGCTGGATTCAGGCATATATGGGGGCTTTGAGCCTTAATGAAGCTATATCCTATTTGACAGGATATAGCAATATTAATCTCTTTACGATTCTGACTGAAGCGCTTGTAGTTCTGATGGCCATGTATGGACACCGGGTAATAGAGACAACGGAAAAATTCATCGTGTCTTTCATGGTGGTCTTGGTTGTAATCGTTTTCGGCTACATGTTTATTACATTTGATGTAGGAAATTTAATCAGAATGACTGTAATGGATAATCCTTCTATTACCGTCTCGGCGGCCTTTGATATTGTAATTGCAACCGTATTCTCGTGGATGCTTATGGTAAGTGACCATAACCGCTATTGTAAAACGGAAAAGGTCGGTATGGTGGGGACCTATCTCGGGTTTAGTGTCTCAACCATTATTGCGATGGTACTTGGGGCAACCGTGTCCGGGTTTTCGGTATTGAATCATATCACACGGACGTATGATCCAACTGTTTTAATTGGACATTTTAACCCTGTTTTTGGTTTTGCCGCGGCACTGGTTATTTTCATTTCCGTTTTATCGACGAATACAATGGTCTTATATAGTGCAACGATGTCTTATTTGGCCATCTTTAAGCAGCATCATTTCAAAAAAATTGTGCTAATATTAGGTGTTATTTGTATATTCGGAGCATTGCTTAAGGATTGGCTGCTTACCAATTTTCAGGGATTCCTCTTGATGATTGGAAGTCTTTTTATCCCGGTTGTTGCGATTATGCTCATAGATTACTACATTCTTAAACGCAAGCATTATGATGCTTCCGAAATTATTTCCGGTGAGAACAAACTTTACTGGTATTCGAATGGGATTAATTATGTTGCTTACATTTCTTTTATTATTGGGGCTGTATTCGCCTATTATTTCTCTTACGTACATCCTATTTCCGGAACGACAATACTAACCTTCCTGTTAACATGCGTGGTTTACGCAGGGCTAATGAAAGTTGCAAGAAAGGCTGTAGTACCTGAAGAGAACAAAGAATCGGAAGCAGTATAAGAAACACTAATTCATATGCATACCATGCAGAAAGCGAGGCCATATTATGATTAAGATCGATAAAATTGTTGATTTATCCCTCCCGTTAACGAATGATACCCCTATCTATCCCGGAGATCCTGAGCCGAATATTAGTGTAGCTACAACGTTAGAAAACGAAGGGTACAATTTACATTATGTGCACCTTGGTTCACAAACAGGTTCCCATGTAGATGCTCCTTACCACTTCAGTAATGAAGGTCAACGTATTGATGAATCTGATCTGCGTTTATTTGTCGGAACAGGCGTAGTCATCCCGGTAACAGGAAAAGGGGAAGAGGAAGAGATTACACTACAGGATGTTGAGCCTTACCTGGATCAGCTGGCTCCCGGAAAAATCGTGCTGTTTCATACGGGATGGTCGCAATATGCAGGAGAGGAAAAGTTTTTCCGTCACCCGTACGTTCATATAGATGTAATTCATGAAATGATTAGAAGAGGGATTCGTACGTTTTTCATAGATACAATAAATATAGATCGGACAGGAGGTACTGAATTTCCCGTCCATGATGCAGTAGCTGAGGTAAATGGAATTATTGCGGAGAATTTGACTAATTTCGGGGCGATTGATTTCCCGAATCCTCTCATAAGCGCCTTTCCTTTACGAATTATAGGGTCAGACGGTTCACCTGTTAGAGCGGTAGCGATGAAGATCGGGTAAAGGAGCAGGATAGACTTTTCAGGCTGTCGAGAAATCTTGACAGCCTATTTATTTTAAAGTATAAAAGAGTTTAGAAAGAATTAGTGTCTTAGGACAAAAATACAGAAAATTATTGATTTATCGCAGGATATAAACTAAAAATACAATTGATGATACGGGAACGAACGAGTATTCCGTTCACCACCTCATCGTCGAACATGACCGGAACAAAAACGCCGCCATCAACTTTGAAAATGAAGGACGCCGATTGCTCGGCGCCTAAGTGATAGATATTTTTTACCGTAGGAACGACTTCCCTGGTGCATGCATATGAAGGGACGAGAAGACGCGTTAGACTTTAAATTTACTCATTAAATCGTTTAATTCCTCTGCCATTTTTGTGAGGGTATGCGAAGCGGAAGAGATTTCTTCCATCGCAGCGTTCTGTTCTTCCGCCGCTGCCGCTACACCCTGGGTCAGTCCTGCTGTTTGTTCGGAAATTTGCGAAATACGGTTTACTGCCTCCGTCATTTTGTTCTTTTTCGCATCCATCTGTCTTACGATGTGGTTCACGTCCTTTACATGGGCAAACACTTCTTCTGCCGCTTGCAGTATATCTTCAAAAGAGCTTGAAGCGCTGTCCGCCATGACGATGCCCTGCTTAACCTCCGTGTTTGTCTCATTCGTTACTTCAACCGCATTGTGCATCTCCTGCTGGATCTCGACGATTAGGCGGCTGATTTGGCTTGCTGATTGAGCCGATTGTTCTGCGAGCTTACGCACTTCATCCGCTACGATCGAGAAGCCTCTGCCGTGCTCGCCTGCTCTGGCCGCTTCAATCGCCGCGTTCAATGCCAGCAGGTTGGTTTGCTCGGAGATAGAGGTGATAAGTGCTACAATATGGTCAATTTCTTCGGATTTTTTTCCGAGTGAGTGCACGGCAGCCGCCAGCTCTTCTACCTGCTGATAAATATGATTCATCTGTTCGGTTACTTCTCTGGCATTGCGATTTCCGTTTTCTGCTTTCTCCGCAGTTACCATGGATCGTTCATTTACCTTTTGGATACCTTCGGCTATTTTGTCCATGCTGTCTGTGATATCAGATACGATGTTTCTTGCATCGTCGACGATAGAGGCCTGCTGTTCGGTACCGCTGGCGACCTCCATCATGGACTCCGTAATTTGTTCCGCCGCTTTGCTGGTTTGCTCGGAACCCGCGGTCAACTGCTCAGAAGTGGAGGCAACCTGGTGAGTATGGGAGACGATTTGTCCCATCGTGTTCCGAAGCGTGTCATTCATCGAGTTGAAATTGCGGAACATCTGGCCGAATTCGTCCGCTGTTTTCACTTCGATATGGTGTGTGAAGTCTCCGCCCGACATCGCTTCCGATAATTCGTTGACGCGCCTAATGTTGCTTGTAATATAGCGGCTGTACAGCAGAATGATAACGACTGCAATAATGATAGAGAGAACAGCAGCTATAGTGAGTGCGTTGACCAGGGAGCGAACAGGAGCGAACATTTCGCTTTCCGGTATGACCAGCGAAAGTATCCAACCGTTCTCCGGAACGGTGTGATAATAGATCCGGTTCGTTCCTTTTTCGCCTGCATAAGTAACCATTCCGCTTTTTTCAGATGTCAGACGGGAGGAAGCCTGGGCAAGCGAAGCATTCGGATCGTTTTTAATGTTCATCTTCATCATTTTATTCGGGTCCGCATCCGCCAGATAGGTTCCTTTGCTATCAAGCAGGAATGCCCGGCCCGTCTCGCCGACCTTCGTTTGTCCGATTAGCTTCTGCAGACTGGACAGATCGATGTCGCATGTAATGATACCAAGAAATTCATGACTGCTGCTGTAAAACGGTACGCTGACAGTGACCATGGAAATCTTGGTGATTGAATCGAAATAAGGATCGGTATAGACGGTCGGCTGTTTGCTAGCTTTGCCTGTTTTATACCAATCCGTATTCGGATAATTATATTCCGGATTGCTGAACTCTTCCGTGACCTCGATTTTCCCGTCTTTCCGAAAGGCGTACAAAGAGAAATATTTCACATCTGAACGGTACTTGTAAGGTTCAAAGAACACGCCGACAGCGAAAGTTTCGGCATTTGAGCCGAGCGCGTTTTTCAGAATGGCCGCGTACTGTTCTTTCGTAATAGAAGGAGAGGAGAATTCTATGCTGCGGGCGAGCAATTCTGGAATCTTTTTATGGGCTACTAGATCTTTTTCGATAGCGGAACTAAGACCCCGTAGCTGTTCGTTCATCTTATCTTCGATTTGCCGGTTCATCAAAGATGTACTGTAAAAGTACGTAAACAATGTCATAAATAACAGAACGACTACAAATGTGGGAAGTAGAGATACAAGAGTACGTGCTTTAATGCTTCGGAACTTCATTTCTTATACAGCTCACCTTTCTTGTCAGACTTTTTGCCTAGCATTTTTTATTTTGTTTATATAAATGTATATCGGTAAATTTTCACAGCTCTTATATTGTTTATTAGAGCAAAGTTTAATATTTTGAAAATTATAAAAATAGAATGCGATTCATGAAAACGACAGGAGGTGAGACTGGCTCAGTTGCGGCTGTATAGTTTCTTTGGTATGATTTTATCTAGGTTTGTCCGCCTCAGAAGAGCGTAGCAGGGCGGAAAAAGCCAGGAAAATCAGGAGGTGGAACCATGAGCGCAATTTCGCGTGATGAGGTGGAATATGTAGCGAAACTCGCCCGCTTAAACCTTACCGAAGAGGAAGCGGTAAAATATACAGAGCAGTTGAACAGCATTCTTGAATTCGCAGGGAAACTGAATGAACTGGATACGACCAATGTGCCTCCGACCAGCCACGTGCTTGATGTATATAACGTCATGCGCGACGACGAAGTGCGTCCGTCCGCAGATCGTGAAGAAGCTCTGCGCAATGCACCGGACGAAGAAGACGGACAGTTCAAAGTACCGGCTGTAATGGAATAGAGAAAGGGGGACGAACACGTGTCTTTATTTGATAAAAAACTAGCGGACTTACATACCGAACTCGATAAAGGAGAAATCACGGTATCCGATTTGGTAAACGCTTCTTTTAAGCGCATCAGCCAAACGGAGGGTAAAGTAAAAGCCTTTATCTCATTTGACGAAGAAAATGCGCGCAACCGCGCCAAAGAATTGGACGAGCAGCAATCCCGCGGCGAAGAGAAAGGATTGCTGTTTGGTCTGCCTGCAGGGATCAAAGACAACATTGTAACCCGGAACGTAACCACTACATGTGCCAGCAAGCTGTTGGCCAATTACAATCCAATCTACAACGCCAGCGTGATGGACCGTTTGCATGCGGCCCAGTCTGTCATGATCGGAAAGCTGAATATGGATGAATTCGCCATGGGCGGCTCGACGGAAAACTCCGGCTTCCATAATACATACAACCCCTGGAACCTTGATTATGTGCCGGGCGGTTCCAGCGGCGGCTCGGCTGCGGCTGTGGCGGCCAGACAGGTCTATTTCACTCTCGGCTCCGATACAGGCGGATCGATTCGCCAGCCTGCTGCTTACTGTGGCGTAGTGGGGCTGAAGCCGACATATGGTCTTGTGTCCCGCTTTGGACTCGTGGCGTTCGCGTCTTCTCTGGACCAAATCGGACCGATCACGAAGAATGTGGAAGACGCCGCCTATGTACTGCAGGCGATTGCCGCACATGATCCGTTTGATTCTACGTCCGCTGAAGTAGACATTCCGGATTACATCTCCGCGCTCGACGGTGACATAAAAGGCATGCGTATCGGTGTACCGAAAGAGCTGATGGGTGAGGGCATCGATCCGGAAGTAAAAGAGAAAATAAACGCGGCGCTGAAAGTGCTGGAAGGACTCGGCGCAGTCGTCGAAGAAGTAACGCTGCCGCATACGGAATATGCAGTACCGACCTACTACATTCTTGCACCTTCTGAAGCGTCTTCCAACCTGGCGCGTTATGACGGTGTGCGCTACGGTGTACGTGCGGACAACGCGGAGAATCTGATTGAAATGTACCGTGAGACCCGCAGCCAGGGCCTGGGTGCGGAGGTAAAGCGCCGTATTATGCTGGGAACGTACGCGCTAAGCTCCGGCTATTATGATGCGTATTATAAGAAAGCGCAGCAGGTGCGTACGCTGATTAAACATGACTTCGACGAAGTATTTAAGAAATACGACGTGATCATCGGACCGACCGCGCCGACGACCGCGTTCAAGATCGGCGAGAAAGTCAATGACCCGCTGACGATGTATTTAGAAGACATCTGCACCATTCCGGTGAACCTGGCCGGCATTCCGGCCATCAGCGTGCCTTGCGGCTTTGCGAGCAACGGCCTGCCGATCGGACTGCAGATTATCGGGAAAGCGTTTGACGAGTCCACGATTCTGCGCGTCGCGCATGCCTATGAGCAAAATACAGACTATCACAAGGCTCGTCCTGAGCTGTAAGGGGGTACGGAACCATGGAATTCGAAACCGTCATTGGGCTGGAGATTCACGTCGAGCTATCCACGAAATCGAAAATTTTCTGCGGCTGCTCCACCGAATTCGGGGCGCCGCCTAATACGCATACGTGCCCGATTTGTTTGGGGCATCCGGGCGTTTTGCCCGTATTGAATAAGCGAGCGGTAGAATATGCAATGAAAGCGGCACTTGCGCTAAACTGTGAAATTGCGGAAGAAAGCGTATTTGACCGGAAGAATTATTTTTATCCTGATTTGCCAAAAGCATATCAGATTTCCCAGCTTGACAAAGCCATCGGCAAGAACGGCCGGGTAGATATCGAAGTGAACGGTGAGACAAAACATATCGGTATTACGCGTATCCAGTTGGAAGAGGACGCGGGCAAGCTAATGCATGCGGCAAGCGGATATGCGTCTCTGGTAGACTACAATCGTGTCGGAACGCCCTTGCTGGAAATCGTATCAGAACCGGATCTTCGTTCCCCGGAAGAAGCGCGTATTTTTCTGGAAAAATTAAAAGCGATTTTACAGTATTGTGAAATATCTGATCTGAAAATGGAAGAAGGCTCTTTGCGCTGTGATGCTAATATTAGTCTTCGTCCGGTAGGTCAGAAAGAGTACGGTATTCGTGCCGAATTAAAAAATGTAAACTCGTTCCGTAACGTGCAACGCGGACTCGAATATGAAGAGGTGCGTCAGGCCGATATTCTGCGCGAAGGCGGCGAAGTGGTGCAGGAGACCCGGCGCTGGGACGAAGCGAAGGGCCGCACCGTATCGATGCGCGGCAAGGAAGAAGCGCACGACTACCGCTATTTCCCGGATCCGGATCTCATTAAGCTAAAAATCAGCCGTGAATGGGTGGAAGAAATTCGCGCCACCATTCCGGAGTTGCCGGATGCGCGTAGACAGCGCTACATGTCCGAATTCGGTCTGCCGGAATATGACGCAGGCGTTATCACGATGTCCAAAGACATTTCTGATTTCTTTGATGCTGCCGTACAGACGGGCGCTGATGCCAAGTCGGTGGCCAACTGGCTTATGGGCGATCTAATTGGATATTTAAACGCCAACGAAAAAGAAATGAAAGACATTCAGATGACACCGGAAAGCCTGGGTCAGATGATTAAGCTGATCGAAAAAGGCACCATCAGCAACAGCATTGCCAAGAAAGTCTTCAAGGAAATGGTGGAGTCCGGAAAAGATCCGGAGAAGATTGTTGAAGAGAAGGGTCTTGTCCAGATTAGCGACGAAGGCGCGATTAAGCAGATGGTGGATGAAGTCATCGCCAAAAATCCGCAGGCTGTGGAGGATTTCAAAGCCGGTAAAGAGAAGGCGATCGGAGCTCTGGTTGGCCAGGTTATGAAAGCGTCCAAAGGGAAAGCAAACCCGGGCGTGGTGAACCAACTGCTGCGCGATGCGCTGAGCAAGCTATAGTTTGCAGTATAAAGAAAGGGTTGTCCATCGGTTATGGGACAACCCCTTTTTGTTGTAAAAAATGAAAGTAGCAATTCTATCAGTCTTTTGAAAGAGTACTCCCACTTCAAGCGTCAGCTAAGTGGGTGGTGAATTTCGGTTTGGCGTTAGCCGAAAGGCATTTGTTCTGAACATTTGCCTTTTTTGTTTCTTGTTGTATAATCAGTCTTACTAGTTAAAAGGATTGATTTCACATGAAATTAGACAGTAATAATCATTCGGTGTTCAGTCTGAATTATCATCTCGTGCTAGTGATTAAGTATCGTCGTAAGGTAATCAACACGGCTGTATCTGAAAAAGCAAAGCAGATAGATGTTTATGGATATTGGTGAGAAATACAATATCACATTGCTAGAATGGAATCACAATCAAGATCATGTTCATGCGTTGTTCAAAGCACATCCCAAAACAGAAC
>NZ_BJXX01000142.1 GCF_007991215.1 Aneurinibacillus danicus | reverse complement strand
TTTATGCGGGTGTAGTTCAATGGTAGAACATCAGCCTTCCAAGCTGAATACGTGGGTTCGATTCCCATCACCCGCTTCGTTTAGACGCTTACAAAGAATTGTAGGGTCTTTTTTTATGCCGAAAAATAAGAAGCGGATAGCCAGGAAGAGAATAAGTATCTCTTTCTTCGGCTATCCGCTTTTATGTTATTGGGCTATTCTTTTTTCTTTATCAACTTCTTTGCCTGCTCATATACCTCCTTATGACACTGTAATGGAAATTTGCCCCAGAGAGATTTGGCTTAAAGTTCCACCGTTAATCGAATGTATAACCATTCATAAACTTGTTGAGTTGAGTCATCTGCTCTAAAGAGGATAAAATAAATCTACAACAGAGAAAGGAAGGGCTTACATATATGAATCCTACGATAAATGAAAATATTTCGATTATCGGTGTCCCGATGGATCTGGGTGCGGATCGCCGCGGGGTAGACATGGGACCAAGCGCTATCCGCTATGCAGGTATTGCTGAACGACTTGAGAAGATTGGATACAAAGTACATGATGAAGGCGATATTATCGTGCGCCGGCCGAAGGAAAATACCACTGCCGGAACCAATCTGAAGTATCTTGATGAAATTGCGCGTGTGAACCGCGAACTATGCGAGGCAGTCTCCGGCCAGATGGAAAAGGGACACTTTCCTCTCGTTATCGGAGGGGATCACAGTATTGCTATCGGAACAATTGCGGGAGTACTTAAACACCGTCCGAAGACCGGTGTTATTTGGTACGATGCGCACGGAGATATGAATACGGCGGAAACATCACCATCCGGTAACATTCACGGCATGTCGTTAGCGGTAAGCTTGGGTTATGGTCATGAATCCCTTACTTCAATCGGTGGGGCCGGGTCCAGACTGAATCCTGAGAAGACCGTGCTGATTGGGGCCCGGGCATTAGATCCGGGCGAAAAGGAATTCATTAAGAAGCTGGGTGTAAAAGTATTTACAATGCATGAAATTGATAGGCTTGGCATGGCCCGTGTTATGGAAGAAGCGCTGAAAATTGTCACCGATGGAACGGACGGCGTTCACCTTAGTCTGGATTTGGATGGATTGGATCCGCATGACTGCCCCGGTGTGGGAACACCCGTTATCGGAGGCATCAGCTACCGTGAGAGCCATTTGGCGATGGAAATTCTGGCCGAAGCCAACGTGCTGACCAGCGCCGAGTTTGTGGAAGTTAATCCGATTCTCGACCAGATGAACCAGACCGCGCGCGTTGCTGTCGCATTGATGGGTTCCGTATTCGGGGAAAAGCTAATATAATAAAGAAATGAGATGCATAAGTGAAAACGAGGGTGCGAATCACGCATTCTCGTCTTTTTATTTTTTTGAAACTTGCAATGCAGAACATCCGTATATACCATACGGGAAACTGATTTAGGATGTGGAGCAAATTGGACATTACCGAGCAACGGATTATCCAGCGGGCAAAAAGCGGGGATCGCGATGCCTTTGCCGAACTGGTCGATTTGTACAAAGATAAGGTATACCATGTTTCCTACCGAATGTTGGGTAACCAGCAGGAGGCGGAAGACGTCGCCCAGGAAACGTTCCTGCGTGTATACGCCAACCTGGACAACTATGACCCGCAGTACAAGTTCTCCACCTGGATATACCGTATCGCTTCGAATCTTAGCATTGACATTCTCAGAAAACGAAAGAAAAATCTCTCCATTGATGCAGAAATCACCGGAGCCGAAGGAGTAGACTGGCACGACCGGCTGGCTGATACAAGCAAAGGGCCGGAAGAAGAAGTGCTCATCGATGAATTGCAGGAGGAAGTGCAGGACGCCATCATGGGACTGAATCCGAAATATCGGGCAGTCATGCTTCTGCGCTACATAGAAGACTTAAGTCTGCAGGAAATCAGTGAAGTGGTCCAACTCCCCATCTCCACCATCAAAACCAGAATTCACCGAGGCAGGGAAGCACTACGCAAAAAACTTCGGTTTATGTAATAAACGAGAAAGGAGAGATTCATATGCGTTGCCAAGATAATGTGCGTCTCATGCATCGCTACCTGGACGAAGAAGCAAACAAAGAAGAAGAGATGCAACTCCGTGCTCATATTGCTACCTGCCAGGATTGCAAGAGACATTTTCAGGAACTAAAGAAAACCATTGCTTTTGTTCAAAGCTTATCCCATACAAAAGCACCAGAAGGATTTACCGAGCGCGTCATGGCCGCGCTGCCGAAAGAGAAGAGGAAAATAAGCTTTTTTGATCGCATCAAACGCCATCCGCTCTTGGTGGCTGCTTCGCTGTTTATCGTGCTTATGGCCGGCAGCATGATGTCTTTCTGGACGGAGGGACAGCAGCGATTCGAATTCTCTGCTCCCCAGACGCAGAACGTTAAGGTTGATGAAGAACATCATATGGTAATCGTACCTGCCGGCAAAACAGTGCAAGGGGACATTGTTGTCCGTAACGGCAACATTAAGGTAGACGGTGATGTGCGCGGGAATGTCGTCGCAATCGACGGAGAGGTATATGCAGCTTCTACGGCTCATATCTCCGGTGAAGTGCAAGAGATTCACCAGGCTGTGGAATGGGTTTGGTATAATTTAAAAAAGGTTTTCAATTCGCTTGCGAACAGCTAAAATAAAAAACGGAAGAAGGGCACGGAAACACCGTGTCTTTTTTGCGTGGGGTTAGAAAACAATATATACTAGGGAAAGAGAACGCTGGGAAACAAGGGAATGGCAGACCGTTGCCCGACCATTACCTCCCGCTTTAAGGAGGAAAGTGAATGGAGGATTTTACGGAGAATTTTTTAGGGTACATCATTAATGCGATTGATATTTTAATCGTTACTTACATTATCTATAAGCTCATACTTTTGCTGCGCGGCACCCGTGCTCTCCAGCTATTTAAAGGTATTATTGTTGTGGTTGTTGTGATGCTGGCGAGTACCTTTCTGCACTTGAGTACGCTTAAGTGGTTGATGGATAAAACTTTTACGTATGGCGTCTTCGCTATTCTAGTTATCTTTCAGCCGGAACTGCGGCGCGCGTTGGAACAAATTGGACGCGGACGTTTGTTTTCCCGGAGTTCGACACCTGAAGAGAAAGTCGTCAGCGATACGATTGAATCGGTTGTCAAATCGGCCTTCTATATGGCAAAGCGGAGGATTGGGGCACTCATCGTAATCGAGCGGGAAACCGGGCTGTCAGATTACATAGAGACAGGCATAAATCTGACGGCCCGCAGCAGTACGGAACTGCTGATTAATATTTTCATTCCGAATACCCCGCTGCATGACGGTGCAGTAATTATGCGCAAGGATATGGTGATGGCAGCAGGCTGTTATCTTCCGCTATCCGAGAATCCTACGATATCAAAGGAACTGGGTACCCGCCATCGGGCAGCCATCGGCTTGAGTGAAGTATCGGACGCTATCGCCGTCGTCGTTTCAGAGGAGACGGGACAGGTCTCTGTCGCGATGAACGGTGAGATTACGCGTGACTATGATACAGAGAGACTGACGGAGCTTCTTCACCAGAAACTGGGTCCTCAAGGAAAGACGTCTGCGCCGCTCTGGCAACGGAAGGTGAAAAACGATGGATAAGTGGCTCAATAATAATAATGTAGTCAAAGTAATATCGTTCTTGCTTGCCATTATGCTATGGGCGGTCGTGAATAATGATCCGGCTTCGTACAGCTCCGGCGTCGGACAGGCACAGGTGGACACGAAAGTAAATCAAGTCGATTTAAAAGTTCGCTATGATGCAAGCAAATATCTTGTAGAGGCGCCTTCTACGGTACAAGTTCAACTAAGAGGCAGGAAAGACTTACTTGCTATGTCCTCTCTGCTATCATCCGATAGTCTGGATGTTTATGTGGACTTACGCAATTATGGTAGCGGGAAGCATGAAGTGCCGGTACAGTATGAAGGGGCACCCAGAGGGCTGGAGGTAATAATTCAACCGAGTCAAGTGACTGTAAATATCGAAGAGATTAAGAAACTGAAAAAAACGGTTCAAGTCGATCTGATTGGCGAAGCGAAAGCGCATGGTAAAGTCGGTCAGTCGATTGTAAATCCACAGACAGTGACTGTTACCGTACCGGAAAGTCGAGTAGAAGATGTAGTGTTTGTGCGAGCATATGTTAGCGTGGAAGGGGCAGAGGAGCCGATCAAAACGAAAGCCCCGGTACGGGTGCTTGACCGCCGGGGAACTCCGGTAGAGTCGGCGAAGGTATCTCCTGCAGTAGTGGATGTGCAAGTGCCTATCACTTCGCTCCCGGCGAAGACCGTTCCGTTGAAAGTAGACAGCAAAGGAACGCCGGCGGACGGATATCGGGTGGCGGCAGTAGACGTCAACCCTAAAAAGGTAACACTGTACGGAGCGAAAGAAGTGTTGGATACAATCTCTTCTTTAACGCTTCCCAGTGTAGATGTAGACGGACTGAGCGAATCCAAAACGTTCTCTGTTACAATTCTGCTGCCGGATAACGTAGAGAAGGCAGATGTTGAATCCGCATATGTAAAAGTCGATATCGTGAGAATGGATGAAACAGCGATAAGAACGGGTTTGACAGAGCAAGAGAAGCCGGAAGTACAGGATCCGGAGAAGATTACCATACGAGATTCGGTAGAGCTGCCGATCCGTATTCAAGGACTTGCGGATGGCCAGGCTTCGGAATTTGTCAAACCTTCCTCGGGGCGTATCGAACTGGAGATTCAAGGCACGAAAGAGGCAATGGACAAAATGGATAAGAATGAACTTGTCGCTTCTGTCGACGTAAAAGGTAAACCGCCGGGCCAGTATACCACTCCCGTGCATGTTATCAATCTTCCGCCCGACGTGAGGATAACGAATCAACAGAACCTTCAAGCAATAGTTTTAATCAAAGAACAAGCTGATAACCAGCGTGTTAATTCGTGAGAGGAGAGAGGACAATGGGTAAATACTTTGGGACTGACGGAGTAAGAGGTGTCGCTAACACCGAGTTAACGCCGGAGCTGGCATATAAATTGGGACGGTGTGGCGGATATGTCGTTACCCGTGACAGCAATAACGAAAGACCGAAAGTTGTTGTAGGCCGTGACACCCGCATCTCCGGTTCAATGTTGGAACGCGCCATTATTGCCGGTCTGCAATCCATCGGGGCGGAAGTCGTTCGCCTGGGTGTCATCTCCACGCCGGGTGTGGCATACTTGACGCGTGCGTTACAAGCAGACGCCGGAATTATGATTTCTGCCTCCCATAATCCTGTGCAGGATAACGGTATTAAATTTTTCGGCGGTGATGGCTTCAAGTTGCTTGACGAGAAAGAAGCGGAGATTGAAGCGCTGCTGGATGCAGAGAAAGACGAACTCCCGCGCCCGATCGGCGGCGATATTGGAACCGTGCTGAACTACAAGGAAGGTGCGCAGAAATACCTGCAGTATCTCAAGAGTACGGTGCAGAACCGCTTCGATAACTTAAAAATTGTCGTCGACTGCGCGAATGGCGCAGCTTCGGCGCTGGCAGCCCAATTGTTTGCCGATATGGAAGCCGATGTGATTACGCTGGCCTGCAACCCGGACGGTCTTAACATTAACGACAACTGTGGCTCTACGCACCCGGAAGCACTGCAGCAAGCCGTTGTAGAAAAGGAAGCGGCTCTTGGACTCGCATTTGACGGTGATGCGGACCGTCTGATTGCGGTGGATGAGAAAGGCAATCTCGTCGACGGCGATTTCATTATGGCGATTTGCGGTGTAGCGTGGAAACGCCGCGGCAGGCTGAAGAATGATACCGTTGTCTCCACTGTGATGAGCAACATTGGCTTTTACAAAGCATTGGAAGCGGCAGGTATCGAGACGCGGCAGACCGCAGTTGGTGACCGCTACGTTATGGAAGAGATGCTGAAGGGCGGATTTAACTTAGGCGGCGAGCAATCCGGGCACATTATTTTCCTGGACTACAACACGACCGGCGATGGTCTGCTGACGGCATTGCAACTGCTCGATGTAGTGGTAGAGGCAGGTAAGCCTCTGTCCGAGCTGGCTCGGGAGACGATGACACAATTCCCGCAGATTCTCGTAAACGTGCGGGTAGCCGATAAAACGAAGCTGACCGGAAATATTGCGATTAAAACCGCGATTGAAGAAGTGGAGTCCAAACTCGGCTCGAACGGCCGCGTGCTTGTCCGTCCATCCGGTACCGAGCCGATCGTACGCGTCATGGCGGAAGGTCCGAACAAGGCTGAGCTTGAAGAGTACGTACAGCAAATCGCTGATGTCGTTAAGAGAGAACTGGTATAAATGGTGGGAAGAAGGATGCGGCAGATCTGTCGTGTCCTTTTTTTGTGAAAATCAGGGGGAAAGAAGGAAGGATAAGAAGACCCGGGGAAGAAAAAGGCGTTCGCCTTTTTCCACTTGAGTCATCCTCTCGTTCTCTCTTTTCCTTCGCACCTCAAAAGTCAGCCGCCCTTCCCATGTTTTCATGTTGTCGGGGTTGCTGCTGAAAAGCCATGGCGGCTTTCTTGTAGTCGATTCTAAAGTTACGCAGATGGATAGAGAATGATAGGATTTTGGTTTTATTTACAACAGTGTAAGGATGCGGGGAAAACTCCCTATTGTTAGAAAGTGTTTTCATGTGATAAGGTATGCTTAGCGCCAAAAGGAAGGAGTGGAAAGCACAGGAACGTACAGGTTGGTCTTGAATGTAATGATGTCGTAAAAGCGCCAGGACCATTCTTATTGGACGGCAAGGGGAATGGTTGACGAGGTGGAGGTTTATCGATGAATTCGGCGGATGCCTCCCGGCGGTGGACCGCTGCCGCAGAGCTGTTCAACAAAACGTCAGGGAAACCTGCCGGACAAAAGGACAGCACGGTCTATACCCATGGTTTAGAAGGATAAAACCTGGGTAGATGTATAGAGTGGATTTTTAATTTGAAGTGATGAATGAAAAGACAATGGCAGACGGGGGCGCACCCTGTCTAATAGAAGATTTGTTTGAGAAGGACTTAGGTGCCCCTTGTCTCGAAAGGGGAACGTAACGTATATGTGTGGAATCGTAGGATATATCGGAAGTCAGGATACAAAAGAAATTTTGCTTCGCGGCCTGGAAAAGCTTGAATATAGAGGGTATGACTCTGCGGGCATCGCCGTTGTAAACGGGGCAGGTGTGCGCGTTTTTAAGGAAAAAGGACGCATCGCGGCACTGCGTGATATTGTAGATGCAAACACGACGGGCACTGTTGGAATTGGACATACCCGATGGGCGACGCATGGCGTACCAAACCGCGTTAATGCACACCCGCACCAGAGTAAATCCTCTCGCTTTACGCTTGTGCACAACGGTGTAATCGAGAACGATGAGCATCTGAAGCGCGATTTGTTATCCGGGCATTCCTTTATCAGTGACACGGACACTGAAGTCATTGTGCAACTGGTCGAGAAGTTTGTAGATGAAGGTATGAGCGTAGAAGAAGCCTTCCGCACCACGCTGAAAAACTTGAAAGGCTCGTATGCCATTGCTCTGTTAGATGAACAAGATCCGGATGTAATCTATGTTGCGAAAAACAAAAGCCCGCTGCTTGTCGGCCTGGGCGAAGACTGCAATGTGGTCGCCAGCGACGCGATGGCGATGCTGCAGGTAACCGATACGTTCGTTGAATTGATGGACGAAGAAATGGTTATCGTAAAAAAAGACAGTATTACAATTAAAGACCTGAACGGGAATGTAATATCCCGCGAGCCGTTCGTGGCGGAAATCGACGCGAGCGACATCGAGAAGGGCACATACCCGCACTATATGCTCAAAGAAATCGACGAGCAACCGTTCGTCATCCGCAATATCATTCAGCAGTATCAGAACGAAGATGGTAAACTAAAGCTGGATGAATCGATTCGCCAGGCAATGAAAGAGGCAGACCGTCTCTATATTGTTGCCTGCGGAACGAGTTACCATGCAGGTCTTGTCGGTAAACAATTCATCGAGAAGCTGGCGAACATTCCGGTGGAAGTTCATATTGCCAGCGAGTTCTCGTACAATATGCCTCTTCTAAGCAAGAAGCCGCTGTTTATCTTCATCTCCCAGAGCGGAGAGACAGCGGACAGCCGTGCGGTGCTTGTGCAGGTGAAGAAGCTTGGACACAAAGCGTTGACGATTACAAACGTGCCGGGGTCCACGCTGTCGCGTGAGGCTGATTACACGCTTCCGCTGTATGCCGGTCCGGAGATTGCGGTTGCTTCGACGAAAGCTTATACTGCGCAATTGGCCGTACTGGCGATTCTCGCCGTAGATACGGCGCGTGCACAGGGTCTATCGCTTGATTTCGACCCGCTCAAAGAGCTGGGCATTGTGGCGAATGCAATGGAAACACTGTGCGACAGCAAAGACGAGATGAAGAAGATTGCGGATGAGTTTTTGAGCACGCACCGCAATGCATTCTTCCTTGGCCGCGGCATCGACTTCTACGTGTGCCTTGAAGGTGCGCTGAAGCTGAAAGAGATTTCCTACATTCAGGCGGAAGGCTTTGCCGGCGGTGAGCTGAAGCATGGCCCGATCGCTTTAATTGAGAAGGATACGCCGGTTATCGCGCTGTCGACTCAGAAGCAGCTGGATCTGAATATTCGTGGAAACGTGAAAGAGGTTGTGGCGCGCGGCGCCAATCCGTGCATCATTAGCATGGAAGGCATGGAAAACGAGGGCGACCGCTTCACGATTCCGGCCGTGCACGAGATTTTGACTCCGCTTGTGTCTGTGATTCCGCTGCAGCTGATTTCTTATTACGCAGCACTGCACCGTGGCTGCGACGTAGATAAGCCACGCAACCTGGCGAAATCCGTTACGGTGGAGTAAGCTCATAGAATAAAGCCTAGCTGTTTGTGTGCGAATAATAAAGTCATTTAAAATATAATATGGTTGTTTAAAATCGTGTCTATTACATCCGTTCGCTTGTAATTGAAATAAGCGAACGGATGTTTTTGTTTTAGGAGGATATCTAATGCCATATTCGTACGACATAAGAATAGATTTAGTTAATAGAGCATGGAGAATGGGCAAATGAAGTGTTAGTGAAATTCCATAGAGGCGTAATTGCTCATTCAGCAGAACGCGTGCGTCTGAGCCTTTTTCGCGGTTTGCGATCGTAATTCCCGACTTGTTTGGAGTTCAGAATTTTAATTTCTAGAACAAAAACGGATAGCACGACTTACTACGGTTGGCACTACAGAAGCATGATTTTCATCAGGAGCTATATAAATTTCTATATTTAAATTATATTCATTTAGCAAAGTACCGATTCTGTTTGCATCATCTACCATAAATCCTTCATGCTCACCGACTGCAATAAACACATGATGTTTTCCGTTATTTGCTCCGTTTTCAATCAAAAGGTTGCCCATATGCAAAAGCTCCTCATCATTCCACCATACAGATGGACTAATTGCGATATAGTTTTTAAATGCAATAGGGTTTGTGTATAAGCACCATAAAGCAAAGTAACCACCAAGTGAATGTCCAAATAGATATTGAGCTTGGCGGTTCACAGGATAGTGCTGGTCAATATAAGGCTTTAATTCTAGTTCAATAAACTTGAAAAATTGTTCAGCTCCACCATATCCACCTGATAGCTTTCCTTTTAAACGTTCTGGTATGGTTAAATTTTTAGCTGGTGCAGTAAAATCGATAAAGCGTTGTTCTCGCATTTCTTCTTTTTGATGACAAATACCGATAACAATAGCGGCGTTGACACCTGTTTTTTCTCGATTTAGTTGTTGAATACGTACAACATCACGAACAAATGAAAAGTAATACAGACCGTCCAATACATAGTAAATAGGAAACCCATCACTAGGTGGTTCTATCTCTGGAATGTACACCTCAATATCATACGTTTTATTCGTATATTTAGAAGTTAATCTAATATGGCTCATAGGCACTATCCTCATTTCATGTTGATCGTTATAATAAAGAAAATGATAATCATTTTCGATTAAAGAGTCAATATGGGAAGTGAGGAAATGGAATTCACAATCAATCAAATCATTGAATACTTTGCGAACTCATCTATACAATTTGTGGATGTCTTTATAAGCAGGCTTGATGCATTAAAAGTAGATTCGGGGAGAAAGACTGCACAAGGGGTTTGTGGAATTATTATCCCGATTAAAGGTTCTGCATGCTTTTCACTTAATGGAACTGTATATAAAATGGATAAGCATACGGTTGTACATGCAGGATCGGCGATGGATATTGAAATTGAGACGTTTGAAAACGAGTGGGAATATGCAGTGATTCATTATCGTATTATCCATACACCACAGGACTATAAAGAAATGTTGAACCATCATTTTATGATGCCTATCAATGACACAGTAAAGATTCAACAACTGGTACAATATCTCCTAGAACAACAGATAAAACCGGATAATATGTCCAAATTTAAAGTACAAAATGTATTTATGAATTTGTTGGAAGTGATATTGTTGTCGGCAAGAAGTGAGCGCTATGAAAATAAAGTGGATACCATTGTAGCTGCACTTGAATATATCCAGCTCCATTATGCTAAAGAATTATGTGTAAGTGAACTGGCTCAGCAATTTGGTATGGAGAGAAGAAGATTTTCTTATTTATTTGAGCAATTAACTGGCTTGACACCTATACAATATATTACAGAGTATAGAATTAGACGGGCAAAAGAGCTTTTAAGAATAAGTAATTTTTCAATTGCTAAAATTGCCGAAGAGGTCGGTTATCTAGATAGTTTTTATTTTAGTCGTGTTTTTAAAAAAATTACTAAAATGCCACCGTCCATTTATAGAAAGCAGCAAAAAAAAAATCCATATTTCACAATATAGTGCTCTTATGCAAATCTATTTGTGCATGAGAGCACTATTTTTGTTCTAGCTTTTCATCTCTGATAGATCGGCAAATGTCCATATTTATTGGGAATTTGTCCATTCAATTCGCTATCACTCTTTGGTAGAATTTAAATATAAACAGTAATGATAATCAATATCAATTAAGGGGACTGGCAATATGAAAAAGTATTGGTCATTAGGGGTTGCTGTACTTTTGATGTTATCTCTTGTAGCTTGCGGATCTTCAGAAGGATTAAAGGAATTAGGTGCGGAAACAGAAGTAGTTGAAGCGGATAGCAAGAACGCTCCTTCTACATCTGAAGAGCAGTTGAAAGAAATAACAATTAACTATTTAGGTACTGAATATAAATTTCTGAATCCTGTTAAAAATATTGTAGCCGCAAGCCTTGAAGCAATGGAAGATGCAGTAGCACTGGGTGTTAAGCCAGTAGGTGTACTAGAGATTGCTGGTGAAATTCCAGATTATTTAGCAAAAGAATTAGAAGGGGCAGCATTAGTTGGTGATAAACGTTCACCAAATGCAGAAGCCATTCTTTCACTTGATCCAGATGCCATTATCGGAACTTCTAAATGGAGTAAAGATGTAATGGCAAAAATGAATAAGATAGCAACAACATTACCTTATTCACACATCTCAACAAATTGGAAAGATAATTTATTAGCATTTGGACAGCTAACAGGAAAAACAGCAGAAGCAGAAAAGATCATTTCAGCTTATGATGCAAAAGCGGCTAAAGCAAAAGCTACGTTGGGTGATGCAGCAGCAGATAAAGAAGTATTAATTATTCGTGTTCGTAGTGGATTAATGAATATTTATCCTCCAAACGTTTATTTGAATCCGGTATTATATGAAGATTTAGGTCTTAAAGTTCCGGAAGCATTAACATCTGTTAAAGCACAACAGGAATTAACGCTTGAAACATTATCGAAAATTAATCCAGATGTCATCTTCCTTCAATTCGAGGAATCTGAAAATACAGATGCACCAAGCGCTTTAGAAGATTTGCAAAAAAATCCGATTTTTTCTAATTTAACAGCAGCTAAAAATGGAGAAGTTCATGTTAATACAATTGATCCGCTTGCGCAAGGCGGTACAGCATGGTCAAAGATTAAATTCTTGGACGTAGCAGTAGAGAAATTAGTGAAATAAAGATTTATCCTGGTTAAACTGGCTCTAAGAATCCCGCTTTAATACAGCGATAGAAATGAAAGTGTATAAGTGGGAGATGAAGAGCCAGTAGTTTCACTTTATAAAGAAAAGGTGTCAAAATTGAAGCAATCTGCCAAAAGGACCTTAATTATTTTTATCATTTCTTCAATATTCATTGTATTGATTGCTCTAATTTCCATTATGTTTGGTACAAAAGACATAAGTATACTGACTGTTTGGGACTCAATTAGTCAGTTTGATGCGAATAATGCTGATCATCAAATTGTTAGAACAGGTCGAATACCCAGAGCAATGGCTGTTTTACTCGTAGGTGCTTTTTTAGCAGTTGCAGGTGCAGTAATGCAAGGCATTACACGTAATTACTTGGCCTCACCTTCACTCATGGGTGTAAATGATGGCTCAGCCTTTGTGATTACGTTAGCAGTTGTTTTTTTTCCGGGTCTACCAGGCTATCAAATGATTCTATTATCTATGTTGGGGTCAGCGATAGGAGCTGCACTCGTATTTGGGTTTGGCTCGATTATTAAAAATGGTCTTTCACCCGTTAGATTAGCCATTATCGGAACTATTATCGGAACATTTTTAAGCAGTATTGCTTCAGCTATAGCGATGTATTTTCAAGTGTCACAAACAGTGGCGGCTTGGTATAACACAAAAGTACAATCTGTCGACCCGGATATGCTATGGTTATCGATCCCATTCGGAGTGATTGGAATTACATTAGCTATTGTTAGTGCACGTGCTATCACTATCACATCTCTTGGTGAGGATGTTGCTGCTGGACTCGGACAAAAGACAAAAGCGGTAAGGCTACTTAGTATGTTTTCAGTGGTCTTACTCACTGGAACGGCTGTTGCACTTGTAGGAAAAATTGCATTTGTTGGGCTAGTTATTCCTCATGTTGTTCGATTTTTAGTAGGGGAAGATTATCGATTCATCATTCCTGGCTCTCTTGTAATGGGTGCTTTTTTTTTAAGTTTATGTGATTTGGTTAGTCGTTATTTAAATTATCCATTTGAAACGCCAATTGGAGTGGTCACAACCATTATTGGTGTTCCGTTCTTTTTATATTTGATTCGAACACGTGGAGGTGAAAAGCATGCTTAGCTCCACGCCTAAAAGATTTTTTCTTATTATATTTATTTTCTTCGCTCTTATTTTCATTGGATTCTATTTACATATCACAAACGGGATGTTTGATATGTCTGTTTTCGATGTAGCTCGAACCTTATTAGGTTATGAGAGCAATGAAAAATTTAAACTAGTTATTTTTGATTTTCGATTACCGAGAATTATTATTGCGGCACTTGTTGGCATTGGACTGGCGATGGCAGGGGTTGTTTTGCAAGGAATAACGAAAAATGGGCTGGCTGATCCTGGAATATTGGGCATTAATGCAGGTGCAGGCGCTGCTATTGTAATTTTTATGTACTTCTTTCAATTCCAAGCATTACTGTCGGATGGAAGTGACTGGATCATTATCATGGCAATGCCGATATTCGGTTTTGTTGGTGGCACAGCTGCAGCTATTCTTATTTTTACATTTGCATTAAAAGATGGACGTCTTGACATGCAACGTCTTATTTTAACGGGAATTGCCATTAATAGCGGATTTGGAGCACTATCGATGTATATTTCCTTAAAAATGAATGAAAAAGATTTTGAATCAGCAGCTGTTTGGCAAGCTGGTTCCATTTATAATGCGAATTGGATTTTTATTTTAGCAATGCTGCCCTGGATTGTTATTCTTGGATTTTACTTGTATAAAAAAGCTTATTTACTTGATTATTTCCAATTAAAAGAAAATATAATTGTAGGTCTTGGTATTCAGCTAGAGAAAGAAAAAATAGTCATGCTACTTGCGAGTGTAGGATTAGTGAGTGCTTGTGTTTCTGTTTCTGGGAGCATTGGTTTCATAGGGCTCATGGCACCTCATATTGCAAAACAACTGGTAGGAATTCAACATAAATATGTAATGCCGGTAAGTGTATTAACTGGCGCAGGATTATTAATTTTCTCAGATTTCATTGCGAAAACAGTTTTTGCACCATCTGAACTTGCAGTTGGAATTGTTGTATCGATTATAGGTATTCCATATTTTTTATATTTACTTGTAAAAGCAAAATAGGAGGAAGAAAATGCAAACGGCATTTCGTATTGAAGAGCTAACTGCTGGATACGATAAATCTATTATTTTTAATAACTTGAATGTGAAAATAGCACAAGGCAAAGTGACGACTATCATTGGTCCAAACGGATGTGGTAAATCAACTTTACTGAAAACAATAGGTCGAATCTTAAAAAAAGAAAAAGGAAAGATATATTTACAGGATCAAGATATGCAGTATCTTTCAACAAAAGAAATAGCGAAACGCTTAGCTATTCTATCACAATCACCGTCTGCTCCATTCCAATTAAAAGTAGAGGAATTGATTTCATATGGACGTTATCCGCATCGCAAAAATATAAATCGATTGTCTAAAAAGGATATGAAGATGATAGAGTGGGCGATGGAAGTGACGAATACGCTTGAATTCCGTAACCGTGAATTGGCAGATTTATCTGGTGGGCAAAGACAGCGAGTTTGGCTGGCGATGGCACTCGCTCAAGAAACCGACATTCTTTTATTGGATGAGCCGACAACCTACTTAGATATGGCACATCAGCTAGAAGTCTTAAATATTGTTCAAAAATTGAATACGGAACATCACTGTACAATCATCATGGTACTCCATGATATTAATCATGCAGCACGCTACTCTGATGAATTAATTGCAATGAAAGACGGCGCAATTATTAAGTGTGGATCGCCAGCAACGATTATGACAGAAGAAGTTTTAAAAGATGTATTTAATATTAAAGCAAAAATCATATATGATAAGGAACTCGATATACCCCTTTGCATGTCATATGATGTTTTAAAATAATTGATCCAAGCAGGAAAAACATGAGAATTTTGGCCATTGTGAACAGAATTGACTTGAAAGAGATATAGGGGGACTTCGTATGCTCCGGCTTGCGATTGATACACATATCATTACAAGCCATTTTGCATTACCCCTGTTAATCCGAAACAAGAACGGACTGGTCGTTGGGATAACGGACGGCACCGCAGAATACAACGATAAAAACTACCGCTTATCATTGTTCTACGATCTGGCCAAGACGTCTGTCATTCGTATGGTCAAGTCTTTAGCCCATGAACTTTTACCCTATCAATGCACCGCTGTAGCAGTGACTCCGGGTTGGATGCGTTCTGAAATTATGCTTGATCACTATGGTGTTACAGAAGAAAACTGGCGTGACGCCATTGTGAAGGAACCTCATTTCATCATCTCGGAAACGCCTCGTTTTGTAGGGCGTGCCGTTGCCGCTTTAGCCGGAGATCCGGAGGTTGCTCGATGGAACGGTCAATCTGTGTCAAGCGGTACGCTCGCACAAGTGTATGGTTTTTATGATCTTGACGGCTCACAGCCAGACTGCTGGCGGTATCTCGTAGAAGTGCAGGATGCAGGTAAACCAGCGAATGCTTCTGGGTACCGTTAATATTCAATATGATACGAATAATTGTACCGCAAATAGTGGTGAAGCGGAGAGTGGAGGTTTTTATTAAGATGAATGAGATTTGTCACAATGTTTGACCGCTGTCTACCGTAATGATCTGTCCAGTCATCGCTTCTTGCTCCAGGGCTGTGCAGATAAATTGAGCAATATCTTCGGGTGTTGAAATACGTTGCAATAAAAGATTGGGGGCAAGCTTCATCATTTGTTCTTCCCTTCCAGACCACCATCTTGTCGCGACGGCTCCCGGTACGACGCAGTTGACTCTAATATTCGGAGCCAGGGCGCGTGCTAACGATTTGGTAAGACCGTGAACAGCCGCCTTGGATACGGCGTATGGAAGCGAGGAACCCAATCCTGTTTGTCCCGCAATACTGCCAAGGTTAACTATCGCTCCCTGTTTATTACTTTTCATGAACGGGGCAACGGCTCGTGCGCAAAAAAACATTCCTTTTACATTAACATCATAAAGCTCATCCCATACTTCCTCCGTTGCGGCTTCCAGGTCGTCAAACGAAATATGCCGTGTAATACTGGCATTATTTACAAGCAAATCAATAGTCCCGAATCGCCCGACTATGGTATCGACCATTTCCCGGACTTCCCTGTCCTGGGAAACATCGGCTCGTATGGCTAGTGCGCGCCCGCCTTCGTTATTGATGATTTGTGCTGTTTCTTCCGCATCGACTTTAGAACGCGAATAGTTCACAGCAACGGTTGCACCCCGAGCAGCAAGCGCAAAGCATGTTGCTTTACCGATCCCTGTTCCGCCGCCGGTAACAAGAGCCACTTTGTTTTTTAAATCCATATTCAATCCTCCCCTTTTTTAAAGCACCTGGATAGGAATCATTGTATATTTTTATTTTCATTTTGTATAATTGAATTAAATAAATATTTCGTTCAATTTTTTTGAATTTACAAACAGGGGCACTAAGATGGACTTTAAAACATTAAAAACGTTTCAAATGATCGTTAAATATGGGAGTTTTAACCGTGCAGCCAGAGAAATGAATTATGCTCAATCCACCGTCACGATGCAAATCCAGAAGCTCGAATCTGACTTGGGCGTACAGTTGATTGAACGCGGTAAAAAATTTCGGTTAACTGAGGCAGGCAGACTGTTTCACGAACAAAGTTTGCAAATTGTAAAGAATATGGAACAATTACAGACAAATATGTCAGATTTACAATTGGGAGAAGCGGGAAATATTCGTTTAGGTGTGACAGAGCCAACTGCCAGTCATCGATTGCCAGGTGTTTTGAAGAGGTTTTTATCTCGTTTTCCGAAAATTCGTATCTCTGTGGACGTTGCAAATACACCAACATTGAGTGATCGACTTCTAAGAGGAGATATTGATTTTGCGCTATGTTCTGCACCGGATCCGGGAACCGATTTCTATTTTGAACCTTTATTTAAGGAAGAGTTTGCGGTATTGATGCCGGAGAGCCATCCGCTTGCTCAAAAGGCGGCTATTGAACCGGATGATATCCGAGGAAATCGTCTGCTCATTACGTCAGCAACCTGTCCATACCGCAGAAAACTTGAGATGGTATTGAAGGAATCGGGGAACATTCCAGTGGACACGATGGAGATTGGGAGTATGACTGCTTTGAAATACTATGTCGAAAGCGGATTAGGTATAGCCCTTTTGCCATTGATTGTCTTGAATCCAGTTCCTGCTGGAACAACAGTACGGACTATGAGTGGCAGCAGTCTCATAGACATGACTTTTGGAATACTCTGCAAAACATCAGATTATCCGTTGAATCTGGCGAGTTCAAAATTATATCAATATCTCAAACAGGAACTATTATGAACGATCGCGGTCATTTGCTGGTTAAGACAATAAGTCGGTTGGTTTTTGATTGTACGGTAATGTGCAAGAATATTCTGTTTTACCCCATTCAGATGGTGAACCGAACAATAAAGGACAGTCATCAACTGGGAGCGAGCGTTAAGCAATTCTGCTTAAGTAAGCGTTGCTTTATTAGTAGACTGTCCATATCCCACTTCAATTTGCCAGCGTATGGTGTAATTACGCAAGGCGGTCACGACATCCAGGCCCGTATCCGTACATATTAGAAAAAAAGAGGCTTTTTTTGGGGTCAAATTTGCCCTCCCAGAAGCGGAACATGACATCGATTTTCTCCGCTTTTTCATGGATTGCTGGAATTCCTTCCAACAGAAACTCTCTCAGTGAATGGTTATATTTTACCCGCTCGTGTTCCCCTTGATAGATTTCAATCGATACAGCCGTCTGACCTGGATACACCGTATGGAACCTTTCAGTTCTCGTTACAGGAATGGTCGTATTGCGCGGAATGCGCATGGAGCTACCTATAAGCAGGATTTCATAGAGTTTTGTTGAAGTTTCAATACACTTTAATTACTATAGAACTGATAATAAGTAATTTATCTTAATAGAATTATCCGATAAAGGCAAACTCATCGAAAGGTGAGGACGCAAAGCCATGGGTCTGTCGTTCCGATGAACTATTGAACTATGATCGCCAGGTTGCCGAATACCCTTATAATAATAAGGCGATGGCTATTCCATTTTTATCGGAAGTAGCCATTTTTTTCTATGAAAGTCATGAAATAAAGAAAGAAGGGAGGGGAGAGGAACAAAGATCTAAGAAGAAAAAGGCGGTCGCCTTTTTCCCCATTGAAATCATCCTCTCGTTCTCTTCTCTTTTTTTCTTCGTACCACAAAAGTCAGCCACCCTTTCCGTCATTTTCATGGCAGGGCTTGTGGCTAATCGGCCATGGTGGCTTTAGTTGCCTATAGCAAAAGGGAAGAAGATTTTGTTAATAATGAATAACGGGGTGTTGCAAATGAATTTTACAATTGGAAAAAAGTTGATGAGTGGATTCTTAAGTGTTGCAATTCTTCTTGGAATTATTAGTTTTCTATCGTATTACTACTTACAGAAGGTGGACGATTCCTATTCAGATTTGGTTGATCGTCGGGTGGTTATTTTGTTAAGTGCAAAGGATATACAAATCAGTGCTTCACGAGAAATCGCTGCTTTACGGAGTATATTATTACAGGAAGAAGGGGCGGTGGATGTTTTATCACAATCTATTGCCCATATAAACGAACAAATCGAAACTACAAACAATTTAGTTCATCGTACAGAAGACAAAGATTCACTAAAAAAGCTTGCCGCATTGAATGAAGAGTTTAAAAGTAAGTCAGATGAAGTCATTACCTTGATGCAAACCAATAAAGAAGAAGCTCAACGATTTTCTGCTGAAGTAGTAACTCCATTAGCAAGAGAAATAAGAGATATAGCCGACAAAATAGCACATGATCAAAGAAAACAAATGGAGGAAGGAAGTAAAACAAACTCTGAAATGGTTCATTCCGTTATCACAACGGTTCTTATCTTCAGTATAGTTGCTTTTGCTTTGGCAATCTTAATAGGAATAATTATTACTCGAATGATTACAAAGCCAATTTTATCTTTGGCAGAAGCGGCAGAAAAAATTGCATCGGGCGATCTAACTCAAGATGACATTAAGGTGAAAAATCGGGACGAAATTGGTAATCTGACGAATTCCTTTAACCAAATGAAGATGAACCTTCGCCAGTTAATTCGCCAGGTTGGTTTAAATGCCGAACAAGTAGCAGCAACTTCGGAAGAGCTATCTGCAAGTGCTGAACAGACCAGTAAAGCGACAGAACAAATTTCAATCGCCATTCAAGAGGTGGCAGTAGGCTCAGAAAAACAAGTTTCCAATGCTACCGAAGTTACTCAAGCGGTCACTGAAATCTCAAGAGGAATGAATCAGGCTGCATCCTCTATTCAATCCGTTGCAGATTTAACGACTACTGCGAATGATAAAGCAAACGTTGGAAATACAGTGGTTACCCAGACTATTGAACAAATAAATCTTGTACAACATTCTGTAAGTGAAACGGCAGAGGTTGTTAACGCCCTTGGTGAAAAATCAGAAGAAATTGGTCAAATCGTTGAATTGATTACACAGATTGCTGATCAAACTAACTTATTAGCTTTAAATGCTGCGATAGAAGCTGCACGGGCAGGGGAACAGGGACGAGGGTTTGCTGTAGTTGCCGATGAAGTTCGGAAGTTAGCTGAACAGTCTGGTCACGCAGCAGGTCAAATTCGTGATCTCATCCAAGAGGTGCAAACAGAAGCAGAAAAAGCTGTTCAATCTATGAATGATGGTACGACCGTCGTTAAAGAGGGGATTAAAATGGTTCATCAAACTGGTGAAGCCTTCAGAGACATTGTAAAGTCAATTGAACAGATAGCTGCCGAATCCCAAGAGGTGTCTGCTATTGTAGAACAAGTTAATTCAAGCTCACAAAGTATGGTGGAAATGATGGAAGGTGTAGCTCATATTGCTGAACAATCTGCAGGAAATGCACAGAACGTGGCTGCTTCAGCAGAAGAACAAAATGCCTCAATGGAGGAAGTATCATCCTCAGCGGAAGCTTTAAGTAAAATGGCTCAGGATTTACAAGAAGTTATAAATAAATTCAAAGTTTAGTATAAAAGAATCCTCACTGGTTTGATATCAGTGAGGATTCTTTGATTCCAAAGCGTTCCATTGCCTGTCTATAATTAATGTTGTTATAAAACTGAACTGTCCGATGTGGTGGTTCAGTTTTTTATTTCTAGTTTTTTAATAGAATCTCTACAGCACGCAAACGATGCTCTATTTCCAGTTCAGTGTTATTTATTGTCTCTACTAACAGCTGAATAGCTTTCTTCTTTGCTTCGAGTAGATCGTTGTTGAGTTGGACATGTTTTTCAGACTCATTCATGATATCCAGTACAATATCAAGATGTTTGGTTAAGCTTGCCACAGCACCAGGATATTGCAATGAATCCCTAAGTGCAGATGGTAAGTCGTTTCTGGAGATGGGTTGTTTATTAAATGCCCATTTTACCTCACGTTGATGAGGGAAACCAGAACCTTTTTTATCTTCATCAAATTCTGGAACGTATTTGTATTCGCTTGTGACTTCCGCAAAGTAAATTTTGCTTTCGTATGGAACAACTACAATATCATGTGGCTTCATCTCACGAACAAGAATGTTTACGTTACTTAAACCACCTTCCCATTTATGGGCTTCCAACAACTTCTTTATTTCGGAGTAGCTACAGTCGTCAAGTGGTTGACCAACAGGATATCCGATTGCAATACAATCATTCTCCAGGAAGTAATCCATTTGGTCAGTGCCATGTGGTTTTGGTCTTAACAGCCAGACGTTTCGGTTCATTAAGCTCAACTCCTTGAATATATTAATAATATATTTGTGATATTTGTATTGTATCTCATTGATAAATATTTGTAAATATATTTATCAGATATTTATTTAATTTGATTTCTGGTCGATTGTTTCATATGGCAACGATTGAAGAATACAACCAGAGTGGCGGAGTAACATTGAGGGAAGCAGCCCTCATTTTTTGGCGTGACGAGGAATTGGATAGTAGGGAGGATAAAAAGGGGAATGGACAATATCGGCTCCCTTTTTATCTGTAATTACATAGGCTTTATCTTCGGCTTCGAGTAACTGCTGTATTTGACTAACGACCAAACTGATTGTCAGCTACAGGCCAATTGTGATGCAATTTATTTTCTGCATTTCACGTATTCGACTATTGAGCACAAATGTTAAATAGTTTTCATTTTAGATGTACATTTTTATCCGATTATTATGTTAATATTTACCATGGGGGTGTGTGGATGGAACAATTAAAAGCCATTTTAGGTAAAAGCAAATTTTCATATGAGTTAATTCAACATGAAAAGCCTATTATTTCGGCACAGGATGGAGCCGATTATTTCGGAATTGAAATAGGACAAACAGCTCCAACATTGATAATAAAAACGGATAAAGGATTCTTTTCGTTAATTGTGTCAGGGAATCGTGGGAAAGTGAATTTTGATGAAATAGCAGAAATTCTGGGCTGTAGCCAGGTCAAATTAGCATCGAGGAAAGAAGTTCAGAAAGTAACAGGATTTGAAGTCGGTAGCGTGCCTTTGATCGGTCTTGTATTACCTTGTGTTATAGACAAATACCTATATCATTATCCCTTTATTTACGGAGGTACTGGCGAACGAACTTGCACACTAAAAATAGAACCCCAGGCCTTGGAAGAATTAAATCAGGTCAAAGCAATCTTCGGTTAAAACAATGTCTTTATGCTTCTGTTATAAAGACAGGTGAAGTTCATATAGGTGATAAAATCTTCCTTCTTGAATGACATTGAGAAATCGCCTGCCAAACTGAAAAGACAACCTTAAAATCCATATGTTTCCATAGGAAGGGAGAAAGTATGAAAATACTTGTAATTCTAGCACATCCAAAGCAGGGAAGCTTTAACCATGCCATAGCCAAGACGGTACTATATACTCTTAAAGAACTGAACCACGAAGTCATCTACCATGACTTATACCAGGAAAAATTTGATCCGCTTCTTCCACCCGAAGAAATCGACAGCGACGGAGAAGTAGACCCGATTATTCAAAAGCATTGTGCGGAGCTTACCGAAGCGGACGGAATCATCATCATTCATCCGAACTGGTGGGGACAGCCGCCAGCGATGATGAAAGGGTGGATGGATCGGGTACTGCGGGTAGGAATTGCGTACAAGTTCACCGTAGAAGGGCAACCTATCGGCTTGTTGAAAGGAAAAACAGCACTTGTATTTAACACATCCAACACGCCCGAAGAAATCGAGGTTAATATCTACGGCGACCCGCTTGGATGGCTCTGGGGCAAGTGTACATTTGAATTCTGCGGCGTAGAGACGTTCCACCGCAAAATGTACAAAGAAGTCATCGTCAGCACTCCGGAACAAAGACGGGAATGGCTCGAGGACGTAAAGCAAACTGTTGTAAAGTATTTTTCCTGGTATAAAAAGAACAAAGAGCTGGCATGAAAGCACGCACAGCTCCTTTACGCACGGTTTATTGATCGGTCATAGCACCCAGGACGGCTGCTTTCACATACGGCTTACCTTTAAGCGACAGCAATCCTTCAGTCGTGCCGGTGACGACGACACCAATAATTTTGACATCCGCAGGGGTCGGCTTTTCTTTTCCATGGCTGATATAATCGTAGATGCGTTTGTATTCATCGTAATATCGGCCCTTTATTTTTAGACCGGCATCAAGTGCAAGAAGGAAGTCTTTTTCGGTTCCGTTGCCATGAGCGATATTTCCGGGAGTCGCGTCGAATCCGTATACGCGGTCTGCGAGCTCCGGCTGCGGAGAATCATTTTTTTCCTGCGGTTTTTCCGCATCGGAGGTCTGTACCCGGTACCAGACAGGACGGGCTTCTTTCGGCAGCATGGCTTTAATCTCCGCTACCGTATAAGGACGGTCAAATGAAACGGCAAGCTCAGCTACTTTTCCTTTATATTTAGCAAGCAAAGGGAAATCGTTCAGATATCCGCGATACTGCGTGCTCGGATGGTAGAATTGCATCTGGCGCTGCATGGTTTCGTAGCTATAATAATGACGGGAGCCGTCCGGACTTTCGCTTGCTTCTTCCAATTCAAAGAATTCTTCCGCATAGCGGTCAATCCGGCTGAAGCCTCCCAGCACACCATATTCGTACACTTCTTCTTCCGCTCTTACGGGACGTCCTTCAATTATTTTGTAGGTATGGTAATGGACTTCTCCGTTGAAAAGGTCGTGCCGGTAAAGGTAAGGCCGAATGTCTGAATGCACATTGGGGTCGGTAATTTGTTTGAATGTAAGCAGGTCCCGATCCATCATATCTTTCTTATAGTAGTTAATTTGCAGGATGCCGATGTACAGAAAAAATAGAACAACAGGAGAGACGATAGCCGAAATCAAGATATTGCGGAGCAGCGTTTTGCGCCTGGCTTTTTTTACAATCACTGCGATGTCCTGATTATCAAACGGAGACGGGATATCTTCTTCCGTATGTATAGCTTTGTTGTTAGGTTCCTTCTCTTTCATTTTGATTCATCCTTTCATATGCTTTTTTGAACTGGTTTCTTGCCCGGTGCAGCCACGTCTTGACCGTGTCTTCTTTTACGTCCAGCAGAGCGGCGATTTCTTTGTATGACAGGTCAAAGTCGTACTTGAGCAGCAGCACGTGCTTATAGGTGGGATTCAATTCACCAAGCGTTTCATAGATTTCTTTCCGCGTTTCTTTTCTAAGCAGCTCGTCTTCCAACGCTCCCTGGCTGATGAGAACAATAGAATCCATTGGAAGCTCGGGACGCCGCTTCCGTTTGCGGCAGAGATCGTAATACTGGTTAACCGCGACGCGGAACAGCCAGGATGCGAACTTTTCCGGTTGAATGGCATCAATGGATAACAGCGCTTTATACAGAGTGTCCTGCACGATGTCTTCCGCATCGCTTTTTGTGGCGCCGTTTTTAAGCAGATAGCGGAAAATCAGCGTGCTTTTTTCTTTTAAGGCTTGATTGAAGGCGTTATGGTTCATCTCTTTCTCCTTTCTATGAATAAAACGAAGAAGCTTCAGTTTTGTATACAGCGACGAAAAAAATTTAAGAGAGGATGACGCTGCTTTTGGGAAGCGGCTATGTTGAGGAGAGTCTGGATGAGTTATTTCGAAAGCATACACGAACGGTCCGTGAGCGTGCAGATTACCGAGTTGTATGGAATAGCATGACAAAAAGGGATATAATACACTGTAAGTAAATCGTAGGAAGGGCAGGGAAGAACATGCGCGCTTTGAAGAGAGAGACCATATTAGAAGAAGTAAAACGAATCGTTCTTTCTTACTTGCAGGATATAGATGCTACTGTGTATTTGTTTGGTTCATGGGCGAGAGGACGGGAAAGAGCGACATCTGATATTGACGTAGCTGTTGCTTATTCAGTTCCTCTTCCCAAAGGAACGTTATCTCGTATTCGGATGGCGCTTGAGGAGTCGAATATCCCATACCGAGTAGAAGTGGTTGATTTAACTCATTCTGACGAAGTGTTCCGGCAAAAAGTAAAGCAGGAGGGAATCATATGGAAAGGGTAATACAGCGTTTGGATATGGCGCGGAAGGCGCTCGGGACATTTGAAGAAGTGATGCGGATTGAGTCCCCGTCTTCGATTGAAAGGGATGCGGCAATTCAGCGCTTTGAATATACATTTGAAGCAATGTGGAAAGCGGCCAAGCAGGTGTTGCTAGATATTGAAGGCGTAGATGTCGCGTCTCCCAAGGGTGTGATTCGGTCTTGCAGGGAGGTTCAGTTACTGAACGAAGAAGAGGCGATAGACGCTTTGCAGATGGTTGATGACCGGAATTTAACTGTTCATACATATAATGAAGCTTTATCACTTGAAATTTATAGCCGCTTACCCTCATATGTATCATTTTTTCGCATATGGCTACAGCGTTTGCAGGAGCGTTCGAACGGTTAGTGTCTATTTCCATTTCTTTTTATCATCCTCCATGTATAATCCACGATTCTTCTGGGAAAGGAAGCCATGCAACTGACACAACAGCCAATGCAGACAGATATAAAACGTAACAGAAGACGGAGAAGAGCCGTATCCCTCTTATGGACAATTCTATTGCTTCCGGTGCTTTATATATCCGGCGTTCACATGGCTATCATGAACGCAGCGAAACAGCAACCGGCACAGGATGCGGATTATATGATTATTCTGGGCGCGGCTCTATGGGGAGAGGAGATGTCGCCGTCGCTTCGGTACCGGATGGACACGGCGCTCTCTTATCTAAAACAGAATCCGCGTACAAAGGTGATTGTATCCGGCGGCCAGGGGGTTGGTGAGGACATGCCGGAGGCCGTGGCGATGCAGCGTTTCCTGCTTGAGAATGGTGTTCCGCAAGAGAGAATCATTGTGGAAGACAGGGCACAGACGACATCTGAGAATATTTTATTCTCCAAAAAGTTGATGAAATCCAACCAGGCCGTACTTGTGACGAACGATTTCCATATACTGCGCGCCAAACTTTTAGCCGAGCGTGCCGGTATTGAGGCGCAGACACTTTCTGCGCCGACGCCGGAATCGGTGAAGGTGAAATTGTTTGTGCGCGAATATGCCGCGTTGTTAAAATCATGGTTATTTGATTAGACAAAAGGAGCGTTCCTGTGGAAGAATCGCTCCTTTTTCCTTGTATCTATAATCTATGATATTGTTAGAAAATAATAAATTAGTTTAGTATGACATAAGGAGAAAGATATATAAAAAAATGGAAAAAGGAAGAAGCTGGTGAAAACTAGCGGGGTATTATGAGACATAACATATAACGGAAGAAATTCAGCGGCTTAAGGAGGAATAACGTTGCGGCCGATTGTGTACGGATTGTTGGCCTCTTTTTTCTTTGCATTTACGTTTGTGTTGAATCGGGCTATGGATTTGTCCGGGGGACATTGGATTTGGAGTGCTTCGCTCCGCTATTTGTTTATGGTTCCGTTTTTGTTTTTAATTGTCGCGAAACGGAAAAACCTTGGAGTTTTGTTTTCTCATATGCGTAAACATCCCCGGGCATGGCTTGTATGGAGCTTTATCGGATTTGTCCTATTCTATGCGCCGCTGAGCTTTGCTGCGGCATATGGACCCGGCTGGCTCATTGCGGGTACCTGGCAGGTGACCATTATCGCAGGCTCGCTGCTTGTCCCGCTGTTCTACGAATCGATTGATACACCGCACGGTCCTGTGAAAATAAGAGGGAGGTTGCCTGTCAAAGGTTTGCTGCTGTCCTGCGTCATCCTGCTGGGTGTAGCGGTAATGCAGATAGAGCATGCCAGAGGTATCTCGCAGGCCGAGCTTTTTCTCGGCATTTTGCCCGTAGTGCTGGCCGCATTCGCCTATCCGTTAGGCAATCGAAAGATGATGGAAGTATGCGGGAAAGAAATCGACGCGTATCAGCGCGTGCTGGGCATGACGCTTGCCAGCCTGCCGTTCTGGTTGCTGCTTGCCGGGTATGGCTGGGTGATGGAGGGGCCACCCGGTGGGGGACAAATTGTCCAATCCATCCTGGTTGCTGTCACTTCGGGGATAATTGCTACCGTTCTATTTTTTGCGGCTACCGATATGGTGAGAGGTGATACGCACAGGCTGGCCGCTGTCGAAGCCACCCAATCGGGAGAGGTGCTGTTTGCTGTACTGGGTGAAATGCTCCTGCTATCGGCACCAATGCCTGCGCTCTGGTCCTTGCTGGGTATGCTGCTCGTTGTGCTCGGTATGATACTTCACAGTTTGTATTCACATGGCCCGGAGACAAAGAAAGTATCAAAAAACGTGTCAGAGAAAGTGACTTAAGTCCGAACATTGTTCGGGCTTTTGTCTATTTATGGCGGGGAACCACTCCTCACCAGTAAAGCGGACGAAGGAACGACGGTCACCATTCTTCTCCCGGTGCGGGGGAGCCGGGTCGAGTTGGTGTGAAAATGAATTAAACGAACGTTTAACTTTTTTTGGAAGCGGGAAGCTGCCGGGAAGCATGGAGAGTGGAAGAAAGCAGGAAAAACAGTGGAGAAAGGCGTTGCCTGCTTGTTTTCCATTCGCCTTTCCCGGCAGTTTCCTGTTCGGCAGGCATAAAAGGTTGTCGTGTCCCGAATTCCTTGAATCATTTTCGCTTTGGTACATTCCAAAAAGCCCGGGATGTTTTAACGAAACCGTATTTGTCAATAATGAAATGAAAAGTATGACAAGGAGATCGTTATGGGCAACTGGAAGAAAAGTTTGAAACATCTATTACGCTCGGACCGGCGAAAGTTGGTAAATGCCGAACTACCAGGCAAGAATCAACAAACCGAAACATTGCTCTCCGGATATGTTAATGAAAATTTGCAAATAATACAAAGCATTTATGCAGATTGTTCAGACGTCATTTTTCATGACTTTTTGATCGGCAATAAAACAAAAGCCGTGCTTATTTACATCGATGGTCTTACCAATGTCGAAGAGGTCGACCAGCATGTACTGGCGCCGCTTCAGCAGAATTTCACTCTGGAACATACGCTTCCGAACATTCGTAAAAAAATCGCCGTCTCGTCCATAAAACATGTACGAACCGTAGCTGATGTCATCGAAGAAATATCCAGCGGGAATCCCGTCCTGCTTATGAATCAGGAAAATCAAGGATTGTCGATTGGATTATCGAGGTGGGAAAAACGCGGAATTGAAGAACCTGTGGCCGAATCGGTTTTACGAGGTCCAAGGGAAGGGTTCATCGAAACACTGCGGACCAATACTTCTTTGCTGCGGCGGAAATTAAAAAGTCCGAATCTGAAAATCAAATCGATGAACATCGGGACATATACCAGAACCCCAATCGCAATTGCTTACATTGAGGGAATTGCGGACCCCGCTTTAATTGAGGAAATGACAAGTCGGTTACAGCGGATTGAGATCGACGGTGTATTGGCAGACGCATATATCGAGGAATTGATTGAAGACGACCCTTATTCTCCTTTCCCTCAACTTCTGTCGACGGAACGTCCGGATGTTGCAAGCGCGTATTTGCTGGAAGGGCATGTCGTTGTGTTAGTCGATGGAGCCCCCAGTGTGCTGATAGCCCCGGTGACATTTATTTCTTTTATGCAATCGCCGGCAGATTACTACGAGCGATACTTCGTCGGTACGGCGATTCGTTGGCTGCGTTTCTTGTTTTTTGCCATCTCTTTACTTGCGCCTTCGCTTTATGTCGCCGTTCTTACGTTTCATCAAGAAATGATTCCGACCTCCCTTTTATTAACGGTGGCGAAGTCACGCGAACAGGTGCCATTTCCTGCGCTTGTGGAGGCTTTACTTATGGAGACCATGTTTGAAGCGCTGCGCGAGGCCGGAGCCAGACTTCCCAAGCAAATAGGGTCAGCCGTCAGTATCGTTGGGGCGCTTGTTATTGGTCAAGCGTCGATTACATCCGGTATCGCGTCCGCACCGATGGTCATGGTTGTGGCGATTACGGGGATCGCTTCATTTATGGTTCCCCGGTTCACCGTGGGAATTTCCGTAAGGCTTCTTCGCTTCCCCATGATGTTCCTTGCGGGCTTCCTGGGATTTCTCGGCTTGATACTAGGAATAATTATGATTTTGATTCATCTCCTCAATCTTCGCTCTTTTGGTGTCCCGTATACGTCTCCCTTGGCCCCTATGAAAGGCCGCGACATGAAAGACGTGCTTATAAGGGCTCCGTACTGGGCGTTGAACACACGCCCTGGCTTATCCGGGGAATCGAACAAATATCGGCAGGCCCCCGGACAACAGCCAGGTCCAACCAAAAGGGATGAGGAAGGATAATCAAAGGGGATTTTTATGTATACAACAAAACGAAAAACCATTCTTGTCCTTTTTTTCCTTTCTATCCAAACACTATTGCTTTCCGGCTGCTGGGACCGAACGGAAGTGAACGATTTGGCTATCATTACAGCGGCTGGTTTCGATGTAACGGACGATCATAAACTTGAACTGTCCGTAAACATATTTATTACCAATCCGTCAGGAGGTGAACAGATGGGGGGGATGTCCGGCGGAGATGGCGGGGGAGCCGGACAATTCATCGTTCGATCAGCAGCAGGGCTGACTATGGCGGATGCGGTATCCAAATTGCAGCAGATGCTTCCCCGCAAGGTGTTTTGGGGGCATAACGAGGTTTTCATTTTTGGGGAAAGATTGGCGAAGCAGGGCGTTGACGAACCGATAGAATACTTGACTCGGCACCCCGATGCAAGAGAACGCGCAAACGTATTTGTCAGCAAAGGACTGGCAAAAGATGTGCTGCAACTTCAGCCTTCTATTGAACGAAACACCGCGGAGGTGCTGCGGGAAATGGCCAAGTCCCAGACAGGGCTGAATATCACGGTGAAAGAGTTGGCGCAAATGCTGGCCGGTAAAGCTAATGCGGCTGTCATCCCCTGGGTGGAAATCGAACAAGCACAGGGAACTCAAAAAGCAACTCCGTTTATTAGCGGAACAGCGGTAGTAAAGAACGGAAAAATGGTCGGTCGTATGAATGATTACACAACCAGAGGAATCATGTGGCTGAGAAACGAAGTAAAAAGTGCCACCGTGACCGTTTCCCCAAAAGGTACTAAAGGATATGTGTCCCTCTATCTAATCAAAAGTCATACGGAATTGGTTCCTCATATTGATGGTGATAATTGGAGCGTTACCGTTAAGATTGAAACTCAGGACGATATCGTCGAAAATACAACGGACCTGAATCTCATGGAACCGGAGCATACGCAAGAACTGGAAACGGAATTGGGAACCGATATTGAAAATCGTGTGAAGAAGGCCCTGACGAAAGCACAGGAAGAAATGAACGCCGACATTTTCAATTTTGCCGATGCTTTTTACCGTAAATATCCGAAAGAGTGGAATCAAGCAAAGGATCGCTGGGATGAGATATTCCCGGAAGTCGAAGTGAAGTTGGAAACAAACCCTAAAGTTACCAGAGTGGGATTGACCGGTAAAAGCCTTATTAAGCCGGAACAGAGGTGATCAAAAATGAAATGGGCGGCGATCCTGGGGATCACAGTGGTTTTAGTTTTCATGACCATATACGAATGGCCGAAAATGAAGGTGAAAATGAAAAGAGAGAAAATTGCCTTTGCCGCCTTAACCATTTTGGGAGGGGTTCTGGCCTTTCTGCTTGTTTTCTATCCAGAAATGCCGGGTCCCACACAATGGATTGATGCCATTTATAAACCGCTGGGAAAATTTCTTGAGAAATAAATCGCGGAAAGGAGTTCAAAAGAAGAATGATCGAAAAAGGGAAGATTTCTGCATTACAATTGGGAATGATGATGTATTTTGCAATCACCCCTACAGCGATTCTCACCGCACCAGCGATTACGTACAAATACGCGAAACAAGATCTTTGGATTTCGCCGATTTGGGCCTTAAGTGGATTGATTACCATATTTATCGCATTTCGACTCCATAACATGTATCCGGGCCAAAATATCGTCCAGGTGAGCGAACGAATCGTCGGCCGGTTTCCCGGAAAAATGATCGGGTTGATCATCCTTTTCGTTTACCTATATCTCAATGGTATTGTCATTCGAGAATACAGCGAATTCTTGGTCGGGGCATTCCTGAATCAGACCCCGCTCATCGTGGTGTCAGGCAGCATGGTGCTGGTATGTGCATTTGCTGTTCGCGGAGGCGTGGAAATCGTGGGGAGGTTTGCCCAGCTTTTCCTACCTGCTTTTGTTGTTTTTTTTCTGTTGATCATTATTCCGATCATTCCTGAGCTAAATCTATTGAATATGCTTCCGTTCATGGGAGAAGGGATTATGCCTTCTATCTCGGGTGCTGGCGTTTTGCAGACCTGGTTTAGCGAATATATCACCGTATCGTTTCTTCTCCCCTTTGTAGCCGATCGCAAAAAAGCGGCGAAAATCACTTTGATTTCTTTATTTGCGGTGATATTGACACTGGTTATTTCCAATCTTGTAACACTGCTGCTCCTGGGGGAGATAACGGGCAATTATACCTATCCTTTTTTGCTCGTTGCGAGGTACATCAGCCTGGCGGAATTTTTCACCCATCTGGAATCGCTGCACATGGCCATTTGGGTGCTCGGTGCGTTTGTGAAAATCTGCGTATTTTTTTACGTGTCTGTTCTTGGCGCCGCCCAATGGATGAACCTGTCCGATCATCGGCCGATCGTGTTTCCGCTTGGCTTTATTTTACTCTTGTTTAGCGTTTGGGTAGCGTCCAATATGCAGGAATTATTGCATGCGATTTCTACGTCTGTGACATTTTCTCTATTGACTGTGTTGGTGGTTATTCCGATGCTACTGCTCTGTATAGCTTGGGTGAAAAAACGATTTGGCAGGATAAGGACAATGAGGTGATTCGAATATGGTACTAATTTCGTATCCACGCTGTTTTCTGATGAATAGAAAATAAAAATATGAGCCTCAGATTTTAAAAGATGAAGGTTGGGAGCACATCGTTAACTAAATTGCAGGTTCATTATTTGGCGATGATTGGTTACAGTAAAAGAAATAGAGCATAAAAAGGGGCACGTGTACCATGAATATTTTATCGACCACCGGACCGGAGCAGCGCAAGCTCCTGATAAGTGCCGGAATTAGCTGGTTGTTTGATGCCATGGATGTAGGCATCATTTCTTTTATCGTTGCGGCATTGACTGTCGCCTGGAGCCTTACGCCGGATCAGGTCGGCTGGCTGACGAGCATCAATTCGATTGGAATGGCGCTTGGCGCGGCTATGGCTGGTATTCTGGCGGATCGATACGGACGAAAAGCGATATTGATGACAACGATCCTTATTTTTTCGATCGCGACCGGATTGTCTGCGCTGGCGACTTCTTTTGTCATGCTGTGTCTGCTTCGTTTCATCGCAGGGGTTGGACTGGGAGGCGAGCTTCCGGTGGCATCCACGCTGGTGTCGGAGAGTATGCCAGCTTCAGAGCGGGGACGAGCGGTTGTATTATTGGAGAGTTTCTGGGCGGGTGGCTGGTTGCTGGCCGCGCTGGTGGCGTATTTCATAATACCTCAATACGGCTGGCAGGCTGCGTTTATCATCGGTGCCGTACCCGCATTGTATGCTGTATATCTCCGGCGTGCGATTTCTGATTCGCCGCGCCATGCTGCAGTTCGGAGCAGAGAAGGGAGAACCTCGTTCATTCGCAATCTGGCGGCCATCTGGACAAAGGAGCACCGCAAATCGACTGTCATGCTGTGGATTTTGTGGTTTACAGTCGTTTTCTCTTACTATGGTATGTTTCTCTGGCTGCCGACCGTGATGGTGTTGAAAGGATTTAGTTTGATTAAAAGTTTTGAATACGTTCTGATTATGACGTTGGCCCAACTTCCCGGCTATTTTACGGCAGCGTATTTTATCGAGCGGTACGGGCGGAAGTTTGTGCTCGTATTTTACCTGACGATGACGGCGCTGAGCGCCCTCTGGTTCGGTAATGCAGGGTCGCTTTCATCGCTTCTTGCGGCTGGGATTTTGCTATCCTTCTTCAATCTGGGGGCCTGGGGGGGCTTGTATGCGTATACTCCGGAGCTTTATCCGACGTCCATCCGTTCCACCGGTGCCGGGATGGCAGCTTCTTTCGGAAGGGTTGGAGGTATTCTGGCTCCGCTTCTGGTTGGAATGCTGGTAAAAAGCGGCGTAAGCATTGCCTGGATTTTCGCAATGTTTTTTATCGTTATTCTTGTCGGTGTGCTGGCGGTCGCGTCTCTGGGCCCGGAAACCCGGCATGCAGAGCTTGCGGACTAGCAATGTAAAACGATCCTGAGCGTGCAGCTCAGGCGCTTGCTGTGAAGAGAACAGTTAATTTAGCGGACGGCGGTCATTATATTGTTTTCCTTTACCACGAAAAGTAAGACGTTGAATAGCCGGTATACCGCCTGTTGTAGGAAAAGCGACACCATCTGTCGAATTGCTTCATGGATAGACGGAAAAGGGAGGCAGAGCATGGAAACTTTGCAATGGACATGGAATAATCGGGCGCGCCAGGCGGGGGAGAAGCCGATACCTGAGCTCTTTACAGAGGAGAAGGCAAGAAGTGTTCGTGCCTTTCATCAAACATTTAGCGGCTATCAACCGACGCCGCTTCGCAGTCTGAGCAGTCTGGCCGGATACCTGGGCATTAAAGGAATGTATGTCAAAGATGAATCCTACCGCTTTGGCCTGAACGCATTCAAAGCGCTGGGCGGCTCGTATGCGATCGGGCGCTATCTCGCCGGCCGACTTGGCCGGGAAATCGAAACCCTCTCGTTTGAGGAATTGCAGTCGCCCGCCATTCGGCAGCAATTAGGCGAAATTACATTTGCCTCTGCAACGGACGGCAACCACGGCAGGGGAGTGGCATGGGCCGCAGCACAGTTCGGGCAGAAGTCGGTAATCTATATGCCGAAAGGCTCGGCAGCCATCCGGCTTGAGAATATCCGGCGTGCCGGGGCGAGAGCGGAGATAACGAATCTGAATTATGACGATACCGTTCGTCTGATGAAAAAACACGCGGAACTGAATGGATGGGTACTGGTTCAGGATACAGCCTGGGACGGATATGAAGAAATCCCCGCTTACATCATGCAGGGGTATATGACGATGGTGATGGAAGCGCTGGAGCAGATGCAAGCGGATGGAATCACAAAGCCAACCCATGTATTTGTTCAGGTCGGAGTAGGATCGATTGCGGGTGCCGTGCAGGGACTTTTGGTTAATTTATTCGGAGAGGAACGTCCCGTTACCGTTATCGTGGAGCCGAACAAGGCTGACTGCCATTACCGTTCCGCGCTGACCGAGGATGGAAAGCGGGAATATGTGACAGGGCCGATGGATACGATGATGGCCGGACTGGCCTGCGGAGAGCCGAATCCGCTTTCCTGGAGCATTATGCGAGATTATAGCGATATGTTTGTTTCCTGCCCGGATTATACCGCCGCTCACGGTATGCGTTTGTTGGGCAATCCGCTTCGTGGTGATGAAAAAGTGATTTCCGGAGAGTCGGGTGCCGTGACAAGCGGGCTTGTAAGTCTCCTGATGAGGGACGAAAGCTTACATGAAGCAAAGGAACGGCTGGGTTTAAACAAAGACTCCGTCGTGCTTGTATTCAACACGGAGGGAGATACCGATCCAGAGAATTATCTGCGGGTCGTATGGGATGGTTTGCATCCGAATGAAAGATAACAAAAGAAAAGCGGCTGGCATCGGAGATTATCCGATCGTCCAGCCGTTTGCCGTTCTTCTTATGCTTTTTATATCCATAATCGCATCCGTATTCAACGGAGCGTAAATGTGGGGATATAATCGAACGTTCTTTTTTGCATTGCGTGTCGTCTAGAATCAAAAACGTAACCGGGCGTGCATCTCCACGTTTGGCACGCGTCTTGCGAATGGTTTCCATCACGACAGTACCCGACGCACTAATTTAAATCATCCTTATTTTTTGCATTAGGAGACTAGTTAAAGTAGGTGCTTAAATCCCTGTATACGGTTATTTCAATTGGTTTTCTTCTGATAAATTCAATTAATCTCATTTCTTCAAGTTCATCCAGAGCTTTACGAACTGTATACTCTGACTTTTTGGTTATGCTGATTAAGTCTTTTAATGTAAGTCCTTTACCCTCGATCCCAAAAATATAATTTTGGCCGAGTATGAAAAATATATCTTTACCTAATTCATTTGGAATGCTGAGTTCTTGTAATAAGCTAGACAGGCGTCCCATTTTCTCTCTCTTTTCGGACAGATCAACAAGGATATCCATCTGAGCTTTATCAATAATATTGAAAAACACCTCACAGAAAAATGTAAGTTCCCCCTTATTGTGAGGGTTATTGCACTCTATAAATGCATTATAGTACGACTGCTTTAATTTATTAGTCGAATATGAAAGTGTCAATGCTGTCAGTCTATCCAGCTCATTTAGCAAGTACATGCTGCTGATGTATCTAGATGTACGCCCGTTCCCATCATAAAAAGGATGAATGTAACCAAAATAGTAATGAGATATGGCGATTTTGTATAACATAGGGGAATTATGTTCGTTCAGGTAGCTGATCAAGTTCGCTAGGTGGGCCTTAATGGTTTCCTCTGAAAAAGTATTCCGATGCAAAGTCTTGTTGGTTTCTGTCACCACATCAACCGGCTCTTTCCGAAAAAGAGTCCCATCCAGCTGATATTCTTTCTTGATTTCATCTTTGACTAGCTGGTCGTAGATTTCCCTTACATGTTCAATATTTTCTAATGCTGTCTGCGTTTCCGATAAGAGATTCACATACGATCTCATTAAGCTTTGATGTCTAACTTTATTTTTTTTAGAAAATTCTTTCCGTTCGACCATTTCCATTGCAGTTTCCATTTCTGCTTTTGTACTTCGCACGCCTTCGATCTCATTTGTGCTTAAAAGTTCCTCAATCAGTTTAGCGCGAATATATTGCTGAATAGCAATAGGGGGAAGTTTGTCTACAATCGATTGAATGATTTTGCTTTGTTTCAGAATTTGCTCGTGCAATAGGTCAAGTTCGGAATGATTGACATAAAAGCAGGCAAATTCTTGACCACTTTTGTACGGTTTAATATGAAAAGGTAGCTTAACTGTACCATAGCTATTTACACGTTTTCCATATTCTATTTCATACTTTGCTGAATCCTTATAATACAGTTTAGATAGTTGCTCATACATAAAAATAACACCTCATTTTGCTAATATAGACAATAACTAAGGGATTTATAATTAAAAAAACGCCATTTTTTATATTTATTTATTATTCTATTTTTTATAATTGCAAAAAACAATCTTTATTTTGTTAAAAAGAGTCATATTGAATTAATGTATAAAATTTCTGGACTCTTGAGCACATCGACAAGTGGTTTTTGTGCCAGTCCCTGTTCATAGGCATAGACAATCAGCTGACCCATGCACTTCACAAAGAAAGAGGCCATGAATAAACGCAAGCAAGTGTTGGTGTTACGGTTTGGAAATGAGTAGATTCAGAGCCAAAACAAACTGGGCGATGGAGGAATGAAAGGCTACCATGAAATTGGACATTCTCCTTTTTGTGGGATTTTAGGTGTGGTAGCCAAAACTTCTACCAAAGGATTGAAGAATGGGGTTGGAAAGAACGCAAAGATGAGCAACTCGGTGGATTAAGAGTATTTGAAAAGAATGGAACTATAATACATATAATCACGGGGCAAGGTTATTTCTCTATATCGGAATTAAAGACATCTTTGACAATCTTTTTTATTTTCTTGTAACCTTGCATATACTTCTTCGTATAGAAGGGTAACCAAGGAATAAAGGAGACACGATTGTCATGTCGTTTTTGAAAGATTTGATAAAGATGCTGATGGGTAACAAAAAGCACGGCTACCGTCACTACAGCAGCAGCGACTACCGTCACCGTCGTCCGAAGCATTATGGTCATTCTTATTACGGTCATTCCCATTATAAACGCAAACATTCAAGCCGCAGCTTCTTTTCCAGCGGCGGTTTTTTCAGAAGTTAATCTAATGATACGATTCTTAAAGAGAGAGGACTTGTTCTGTATCCTCTCTTTTCTTTTTTTATTTGGGAAGTGTAAGGTAGTACAATAAATAAAACCACCATAGCTTTTCAGCCGCAACCCTGACATGAAAATCATGGGGGAGTGGCTGACTTTTGCGGTACGAAGGAAAAGCGGAGGTGAGCCTCGAGGATTGTATGGAGCAAATATTGTCTTCTCATTCAAAAGCGCGCTGGATACGCAGAAGACGGGAAATAGCGGAATGGGAGCAAAGGGAAAAACTCGTAAAGAAACCGAAAAAAACCATTCCGTTCCTCTACGATGAAGTTGACGAGGAGTTATTCCCGGCACTTCTTCTGCTGAATGACAGAGGGATTGTAACGCAATACTCTTGCGCCGGTGTCAGCATGCTTGATGATCCCGTCGACCATTCGCTGTATGCTTATGTAACGGTATTAGACACCCCGGAAAGCAGAGCTTTCATTGATTATCTACAGCAGAACATGCGTCATCGTCTGCTGGTTACGTATGAACCGGAAAGAAAACGGTATGACCTGTCCTCTTTTTACATTCGGCATAACAGGTCCTTTTGTTTCTTGCTTTACCGATACGCGATGTGCTGGAAAACATCTCATTAGTGGTGAAATGAATTCATGTACGATACAATAAAAATAAAAAACATACTGGAGAGCTAAGAAGGAGGAAACCATATGTCAGCATTGCCGGAGATCATGTCATATAATCAGAATTTTGTTGAAACCGGAAAGTACGAAGAATTTCGCACGACGAAATTTCCTGATAAGGGAATTGTCATTTTGACCTGTATGGACACCCGGCTTGTCGAACTCCTGCCGCGTGCCATGAATCTGCGGAATGGTGACGCCAAAATTATTAAAAACGCTGGCGCAATGGTAACGCATCCGTTTGGGAGTATTATGCGAAGCATTCTGGTTGCCGTTTACGAATTGCAAGCGAAAGAAGTGTTTGTCGTCGGCCATTATGATTGCGGCATGACCAGTCTGAAACCGGGCTCTGTTCTCGAAAAAGCGAAACAAAGCGGTGTCAGCGAGGAAAAAATCGAAACGCTCCAGCATGCAGGCATTGAACTGGACAAATGGCTAACCGGTTTTGAGAGCGTAGCGGACAGTGTCAGACAGACGGTAAATAACATCAAACAGCATCCGCTGTTTCCAGAAGGTATCGCGGTGCATGGTTTGGTTATTCATCCGGAGACTGGAAAGCTGGATTTGGTGATAAAAGGATAAAGTGTAAAAGTTGACAGGCGACTGACAGGATAAAAGTCAGAAGCCTTTTTTTGTGGCAGGGAAAAACAATGAGTGATGCTGAGAACATTGAAAACCGGGAGGATGTGACCGAGCTTAAGAGGAAAGAATGGCCGGGTTGTAGAAGTTATAAAGGAAAAGGCAAGCTTCCCCGCTGTGCTGGGTACGGCCATTCTTAAGGCGTTCTGATTTTGTGAAGCTTTTGTATTCCATGGAAATCGTGCGCTGTTGGGTAGACAGCAGCTTGTAGGATACGCCGGAACAAAGCGGATGGATACACTGGTTGCTGCTGTTACAGCGAGCATGATGTTTGAAGAGATAGTGGATTTTGATTGGGTGTATTCCTCTCCCTCCGCTGTATGGGATCCGATTCAGCAGGCGGCAGGAGAAGCGCTGAAAAACATAACAAGAGAAAAGGGGAAATAAAGGTGAGAAAAAATATTCTGGTTCCGATTGACGGTTCGGAGCACGCGCTGCGCGCATTGGGAGAGGCTGTAGAAATGACGAAAGCATTCGGCGAAAAAATTATTCTGCTAAATGTACAGTATGATTTGGAGACATTCCATACCCGGCGTTTTTTTAGCCGTGAACAAATTCAGCAATATGAACGGGAAATGAGCGAAGAGGTTCTGTCGCCAGCTGTGGAAGTGTTGCGCAAATATGATGTAGAATTCGATGTAAAAACACGGATAGGCAGCCCCAAAAAAGAAATCATCGCGGAGGCGAAAGAACAGAAGGTACGAAGCATTGTAATGGGTTCGCGGGGGATGGGGTCTGTAATGGGAACCGTGCTCGGCAGTGTTAGTTACGGTGTGATTCATGAAGCCCCTTGTCCCGTCATGATTGTACCGGCGCGCGAATAGGCTTGCGCCAATCAAAGCAAAAAATGAGGTGGTAATTTGAAAATCGAAACGAGCCGGTTTGAAGACGGAGCGAAAATCGTATGGCAGGAGACAGCAGGCCTTGCGATCGTCACGATCAAACGTCCGTGGACAAAAAATGCAATGACGCCGGACATGTGGAAAGCACTGGCCGACATCGGAAGAAAGATCGAGAAAAACAAAAAAATCAGAACCGCGATTCTTCGTGGAGAAGGCCCGCAGTTTACCGTCGGTTCAGACATTAAAGCATTTCATAAAATGTCGATTGAAGAGGCAAACGAAGCGTTCGTGCTGATGGAAGATGCGATTACATCGTTTGAGTATTTGCGGATTCCGACGATTGCGTTTATTACCGGTCCGGCGATGGGAGCAGGACTGGAGTTGGCGCTTTCATGTGATTTGCGGATTGGTTCAACGAATGCATTGCTTGGAATCCCGATTGGAAAGTTGGGCATTACGATCAGTCAGCGTTTCTCACAGCGTCTGGTTAATCTGATCGGTCCAAGCCGCACGAAAGACTTAATCTTCACAGGCCGGTTGTTTAAAGCGGAAGAAGCGTACGAGCTTGGCCTGTTGAATTACTTGGTAAGTGAAGAAGAGGCCGAGGAATTTGTGCTGGAATTAGCCAGAAAAGTTTCACGTGCGTCCATGAATTCCCTTCAGGCAGCCAAAGAAGCGGTCGCGCGCTGCGTTCCTTTTACGGAGGTGGCGTTCGGACATCGAGGGTACCCGCAGTATATCGACCCGATCGATTTTCCGGAAGGGGTAGCTGCATTCGTGGAGAAACGCGAACCTCGTTTTGGAAGCTCGACGTAAGGTTCATATCAATTTTACAAAAATTTAGCTTTTTTTCTGCTGGAAGGTTTCCGTAAGCGTGGTACAATGAATATAATAAAGCAAGTAAAACCATATGGAAGCGGAAAGGAGAAAACGGTATGCTTGGTATCCGTATCCGAGACAGCAGGATAGACAACGCAAGAAACCCGGATCAATCCTGCCGTTTTCGTCCTGGTTTTATTTTTGGTATATATCCGGGATTGATAGGCGTATATGCGGTTTTTGTGTTGTGGGGTAATAACAGGGCTATCTCATTTGTTAAATTGAGGTAGTCTTTTTATTTTCACCTGAAAAAGCAAAACCTACGTGTAAAAATGAAAATAAAAGAGGTGGTAAGGATATGAAAAAAGCTTATAAACCAGAAACGTTTTACAACATGAGCGAGAAACTTGTAAGCTTTGATGAAGTATTTGATCGTATCCTGCGGTTTGTAGAGCAGGACCCTATGGGACAGTATGCGATGGCAATTGGGACGGATTCACATGGATATCAATCGTATACAAAGTTTACCTCCGCCGTACTCATTCATCGTCTTGGAAAAGGGGCATGGGGCTGCCTCCGCGATTATATTGTGCCGCGACGTATTCACAGTCTGCGGGAGAAAATTTCACTGGAGACATCGCTCAGTCAGGAGATCGCTTATTACATAACACCAGACATGCTTACACAGATATCGGACGTTTTACTGCCTTATGTTGATAAAGGAGCGGATTTTACGATTTCTATTCATTTAGACATTGGGAATCAGGGTGCAACCAAGGAGCTCATTAAAGAAATGGTTGGACGGATCCAGGCTATGGGCATTGAAGCGAAAATTAAACCCGATTCCTATGTGGCTTCCAGTTACGCGAATCGATTTACGAAGCGAGGTTCGATATTGAAGCGAAAAGCCAACTAACAAGTACAAACGGTAAAATTTTATTAATAAATTTAGGCTGAACACCAGAAAATACAGATGGGCATTTGCACATAATGTATGGCAAGGATGGGAGAAGGGATGGACATGTTACTTCGTTACGCTCCGCAGAGATGGTATACAAACCGCTCCAGTGGACCAGCAGGCCCGCCAAAAACCTCCATGGCTCAAGCTCTGTTATGAAAATGAATGAGGGAGCGAGTCCCGTCCGTGGTGCAAAGGCAAAGAGAGAAAAGAACGAGGATACGGGTTGAATGTTTGATATTGAACCTAAATTTTCATCGTTTTTTAAAAAAATGCTTGCGTTCTGTCTACAAGGCATGATATATTAATTTCTGTCGCTGCTAATGATTTTTAAGCAGAGAAACGGCTACATAAGTATGAATGTA
>NZ_BJXX01000141.1 GCF_007991215.1 Aneurinibacillus danicus | reverse complement strand
TTTTTTTTCCTGGATCTTATTTCCTCTTATCTCTCCTTCTTTCCTCACAATTTTCACAGAAAAGATACATGTCTTGCAAAAACTTCGTCAATGGGTTATTATATAGTCATCAAAACGAATACAGAGCCTGCGATGTGCGATTCATTTTTATTGTTTCGAACCTTACGAATAACAAGGGAGTCCAAGATTAAGCTGTGGACGCTATGCTCGCTGTGAGTGAGACAGCGGAAGTAGTTTTGCGGACACCCACCTGCGAGAGCGGGTTTTGAAACATGGGGATGAAACGGCATAGGCGGGGTTATATATGTATGAATGAAGAAGAACACTTTTGTCGGACGTAACGTGTTCTTTTTATTTGTCTGCACATGAAAAAACTCTCATCCCAGGTGATGAGAGTTTTTTCATGTGCAGAAAATTATTTCGTAAAATACTCGACAACCATCATACCGATAAAAATCACCATTAAAACGCCGAATGAAACGCCAAATCCCAGAGACGAATCGATTACGTCGTTTTGGTTTTTGTCTAAATTCAGGTTTGGCTCTGCCATTGTTCACTCACCTCCGCCCTCTCATCATACCACAGGATACAGGCTTCGCCTATGAGGAGAGAAGACAAACCGGTGACAATTTTGCTAGTTTTTAGGTGAGAAGGATTAGGATCCAATCATATCCTGAATTGTTTTTTCCAGTTTTTCCGGTGGAAGCACACCGTTTGCAATATGGATAATTCTTCCTTTTTTATCAACGAAAACGTTGGTTGGAAACCCCATAACCTGATATTTCTCTGCGATATCACCTTCCCGGTCGAATAGCACCGGAAACTTCATGCCGAAAAAACGGACGAATTTTTTCGCGTTTTCTTCCTTGTCATTGACCGTAACGTTCACGGCAAGAATTTCGAACTTTCCGTTGTATTTGTCGTATAGGCGCATAAGGTCCGGAGTCTCCGCCCGGCATGGACCGCACCAGGATGCCCAAAAATTGATCATAACCGGTTTTTGGACGTTGGAGAGACGATACTCTTTTCCGTCCATTCCGGTTAACGTGAAGTCAGGCGCATAGAAACCGACCGCGGCTTTTTCTTCTTTTTCCGTAAACAGATTTCCGTTGCTGTAGAAAGAGTAACCGACAAGCGCAAGAATGACGGCGAGTGCAAAAAGAGCTTTTTTCATGGGATCACCTGTTTTTTCTGTGAAAATC
>NZ_BJXX01000140.1 GCF_007991215.1 Aneurinibacillus danicus | reverse complement strand
GCATTTTCATATCGGGGTTGCGGCTAAAACGCCATGGTTGTGTTCTGTATCTATTATAATGCGAAATGTGCAGAGGGAAAACGCCGACTTGGTTGTGTCATCTTTTCCGTTTCCGCTTTTGCACCGGTTTGGTAGGACCGTGAAGCAGGCGGTGAGCGAGTGCAGGCCGCGGCGTAATGATTCCGTCTGTTCCAAGGTGAATCATCTGCTGGATTTCCACCAGCGTATCGACTTGATACGGCACAATCTTTAATTCGTGCTCACGACAGGATGCAAGTAATTCTTTGGTGATTTCCTGCACCGGGGGATGGATGTAGGCGCATGCGTATTCCTTCGCGTACTTCCACGGTTCTTTTAGCCGCCCGAAATAAAGAAAGGCGATATCGGATTTGCAGCCGTTCTTTCGCAGCAGTTCCAGGCTGAACGGATTGAATGTGGAGATGACGACCTGCCCGCTCATATTATGATGATGGACAAGCTCCATTACTTTCTGTTCGAGTCCGTTACGCATCGCAAAAAAATTTTTTAGTTCGATATTTATCATAATGTTCTTACCGGTTATGCGCTTGAACACCTGACCCAGCGTCGGGATGCGGACACCTGCGAATTTGGCATTTTTCCAGGCTCCGAAATCCATTGCCTGCAGTTGTTTGAGCGTATAGTCGCTCACTTTTCCTTTTTGGCCGGTGATGCGCTGCAGAGTCCAATCATGAAACACGACAACTTGGCCGTCTCTGGTCAACTGCACATCGAGCTCGATGCCGTTTGCCCCTTCTTTTATCGCCTGTGTAAAAGCGGGGAGCGTATTTTCCGGATATAGAATGGAAGAACCGCGATGTGCATAAATAAGAAACATATTATTCATATATAAAAAAGCCTCGCTTATTTTTTTATCAGTTTATTTGTATAAATTATGCGGAGGGAACCATACTAATGATAACGATGGACAGTAGCCAAGCGGTAAGGCAACGGACTTTGACTCCGTCATGCGAAGGTTCGAACCCTTCCTGTCCAGCCATCTTATACATAGCTCTGAAGGACGGCGATATCGCCTCGTATGGAAAACCAGGCTCTAGGGGTCTGGTTTTTTTATGGTATAGGAAAGTATATTTCGCTTTACAGTGATAAAGCAAAATATACTTTCCCTCCATTCGTAAGCGAGAAAAAACTCGCGAGGCGTGTGCCAAACGTTCCTTTTTCCTTGTGGAGCGTGTGAAGCGGAGGGAGACAAAGACCGGCAACTGTCTCCCTCCCTGAACGACCCGGATGTTTTGTCGGTCCGACCGGAGCGACACAAAGCGGCTGTTTGGCTTCTTTGAGGAAAAAGGACGAGCGGCAACGCCCGCGAGTTTTTCTCAGCACATTTATGAATGTACAGGCGCAAGCGGGTAGGGGTATACTTAGAATATAGAGAACGGAGGGAAGAAGATGGATGCTGCATGGTATGTAAAATCATTTCAGAAGGATTATTCCACACTGTACCAACACCGGGACGAAGAGTCGGCGCGGAAGGAGATCGACAGTCTGCTCCGCGAACTTCCGCTCCCGAAAACGGGACGTGTGCTTGATTTCTGCTGCGGCGATGGGCGTCATTCGCGTGCGCTGGCCCGACACGGATACGAAATTGTAGGATTTGATTTGTCCGAGTATTTGCTTGCACGGGCCCGCGAGAAAACGGATGCCGCAAACGTTACATATTACCGATACGATATGCGTGAAATTCCGTTTGAGAGCGAATTTGATATCCTGTTTAACCTGTTTACCAGCTTCGGCTATTTCGAAGAAGACAATGAAAACGAGAAAGTGTTGCATAAAATGGCACAAGCCCTTAAACCCGGCGGACATCTGGTGATTGATTATTTAAACCCGCTGTATATTGAAGAGAAGCTTGTTCCGGAATCGACGCGTGAAGTTGACGGCAAGCAGATTGTTGAACGACGCAAAATCGAAGACGGCTTCGTTATTAAAGAAATTAGCATTACAGAGAACGAAACGACGCGCCAGTTCTGGGAACGGGTGCGTCTGTACAGCCGTCAAGAGATGGAGTCCATGCTCACAAAAGCCGGAATTGAAGTGCGGGATGTGTACGGCGATTACGATTTTCAGCCGTATTCCAAAGACGGCAAGCGAATGCTTATTTACGGCCGCTGCGTCAAATAACACGAAAAAACGGCAAAGCGCTGTTTCCTCCAAGAGAGGGAGCAGCGTTTTTTTAATGTATAGGAAAGTATATTTCGCTTTACAGTGATAACAAAAAACGAGGCTTGCCCGGCCTCGTTTTTTGTTTCTTATTTACCTAACTTTGCAATTTCAGCCGTAATTTCGATTAGCGCCTGTAGCGCTTCAATGGATTGGAAAGCGAAAAGCGGGAGAGCGACGACATACAATAAGACTTCACCAAGCGTATGAGCAAATTGCATCGTAAACACCCCTCTTTTTTGAAAATTATAAATTAATAGTATACTAATGATAAAGCATTAACAATGTTATTACAATGATATATGAAAAATACCTGCGATCGATGGCACTGGAAATTTTTCCATTATTCATTATGTCTGAAAAAGAAGGAGAAAATCGTGCAGTCACCTGCGGTAGGAAGAGACAAAACAGCCGGATCGTGTTATCGCAAAAGGGGGAGGGGACGACATATTGCCGAATATGTTACATCTGTGTGAGAACGGGGAAAAAAATCTATCCTTTTATTTGTAACGTTACTTATTCGTGATAAAATAAAGGAGGAGGTGTATGTCGTGGACTATAGTAAGATGTGTCCGAAGTATGAGTCGGCCATTGAGATTCTCGGCAAGAAATGGTCTGGATTAATCATTCGCGTGCTGCTGGGCGGTCCAAGGCGATTTAAAGATATTAAAGCGCAAATTCCGGAGATGAGCGATCGGATGCTGACGGAGAGAATCAAAGAATTCGAAGAAGCAGGCATTCTTGAGCGCAAAGTATATCCGGAGACACCGGTGCGCATTGAATATGAATTAACCAGAAAAGGACGAGACCTGCAGCAGGTCATCGAGTCGATCCAGCATTGGGGCGAGAAATGGATGTAAGATAGGGGCCGCACGAAAGCCAGACCGCTGAACGATCTGGCTTGTTTTTCATCCATAAGCGTATTTATTTTTTACGTAAAAGGGGAGATTAGAAGCGACCACCAAGTTGCTGCTCAGCCATTTGCACCAAACGCTTGGTAATTTCGCCACCAACAGAACCGTTTTGACGAGAAGTGGTGTCCGGTCCGAGTTGTACTCCGAATTCGGAAGCGATTTCGTACTTCATTTGGTCCAGCGCTTGCTGTGCACCAGGTACTACCAGGTTGTTTCTGTTAGAGTTGCGTTGGTTTTGAGCCATGGTTTGTTCATCTCCTTACGAGAGTTTGTAGTATCAAGGATATTCATCCTTGTAAGTATATTGTCACAAAACATTCACGAACTTAAACATGGTAAATTATAGAATGTGAAGGCGACGGGGGGAGCCTGATGGTTTTACAGCTGGTACTATATTTTGGAGGTCTTGTGACTTTTGCCGTGGCGCTGATTACGTACTTTGCCGCAAAGCGAGCGTGGCCGGCACCGGCTATACTGATGCCAATGTTTGTATTCGTATCGTATTATTCGGTAAACCAGCAAACCATTCTTTGGATTGGGGCAGGGTTTTCGCTGCTGGGGTATTTGGTCGCATTAACGATTAAAATTTTGGTACAAAGAGATAGGCAGCAACAGAGATAAAGAAAGGAGAACTCCATGAAGCAAATTACGTGCCCTTATTGTGGAAAAGAAGTAACCGGAAACCATCGCTACGAGGTAAAGTGCTATCACTGTGGGAAGCATAGCTATTTAACGGAAGGCATGATACCTGAGCAGGAGAAGCGGGAGATGCTGGCCGCGGCTCGCCAGTACGCATTCGCGTATGTACCGCAGCATGTCCGCGAGTACGTCGATAAATACGGCCTGGCCCAGTCCGGTCCGACCACGCTGCGCTGGTTCCGTGATCACGATGAAGAAGCATACCGCAAGATGACGCAGTTTCTTGACGAGAAACTGGACGAGCAGACACTGCGCAGCCTGCATAAAGAATATGACGGGGAAATGCCGTTTGTGCTGTTTGCACTCGATCGCCTGGATTTTCCGCTGCAGCGCGCATCACTCGAATGGGAAGCGGATCATACAGGCAGCAGCGAATTTTAAATGTATAGAGAAGCTAAAGTCCTTATTCGTATGTACGATAAGGGCTTTTTTTTATTCCTTTTTTTAATGAAGAAAGCAGGATTTATCCTTCGCATTGTGCAATCTAAAAAAGAAAACCTCGGAAAGGAAGAGAGCAATGGGGAAACTAAATGAAATTGATCTTAATCAAAAATTCGAAACGAAAAAAGAATACAAAGAGGAATTAAAAGAATGTCAGCTTATGCTGCTGGATCTACAGCGCCGGTTCCACCAGGCGGGCATTCCGCTTATTCTTGTATTTGAAGGTTGGGATGCAGCCGGTAAAGGAGGTGCCATCCGCCGCCTAACCGAGAAGATTGATCCACGCGGTTTCCAGGTGCATTCGATCAGCGCTCCGAATTTGATTGAGAAACAATACCATTATTTATGGCGGTTCTGGAATAAGCTCCCCCGCAAAGGCCAGATTGGTATTTTTGACCGTTCCTGGTATGGACGGGTTCTGGTCGAGCGGGTAGAGAAGTTGGCCAAGAAGGAAGAGTGGAAGCGTGCCTACGATGAAATCAATGCGTTTGAAAAGATGCTGACCGATGACGGCGCTGTTATCGTTAAATTCTGGATGCATATCAGTAAACAGGAACAGCTTGAGCGGTTTGAGGAACGAAAAGCGAACCCGTTTAAGCATTGGAAATTGACCGAAGAAGATTGGCGTAACCGGGAGAGATGGGACGATTATGTGGAAGCGGTTGAAGAAATGCTTGAGAAAACCGACACACCGGGCGCACCCTGGAAGATTATTGCAGGCAATTATAAATGGCATGCACGCGTAAACGTGCTAAAAACGGTAGTCCGGGCGATGCAAACCCGCCTGCAGACTGAAAAATAAACGGTGGAACGGTTGCGCTGGCGGAGCGGGGATGATAGATTAATGACATAAAATGTACACAAATTGTGTGTAGACAAATAAGAGGAACAGCGGTGAGTGGAATGATTGAAACAATAGAACGCCTATCTAAGACCCAGGAGGGAAGGACTAATGTCCCTGTCGAAGTGCTGTATTACCGTATCGAGAGATTGAAGGAAAACTTTGTTGCCGCAGGAGATGAGAAAAACGCCAAAAAAGCGGCACAGTTGCTTGAAAAGTTGTACAAAAAAGAATTCACGGTCGCTTTCTGCGGCCACTTCTCCGCAGGAAAATCAAGCATGATCAATACGCTGATGGGGAGTCAGGTTCTGCCGTCAAGTCCGATTCCTACCAGTGCCAACGTTGTGAGCATCAAAACCGGGAAAAAATCTGCCCGTATTTTTTTGAAAAACAGTGAGCCGGTCGATTTTGGCTCCGATTACGATGTAAGCCAGCTTAAGAAATACGCGGTTGACGGAGACGAAGTAGAGACGATCGAACTGTATCATCCGTCCAACCTGCTAGGGGAGACGATCAGCATTATGGATACGCCGGGTATCGACTCGACGGACGATGCGCATAAGGTATCAACCGAATCGTCGCTGCATCTCTCCGACGCCGTATTATACGTCATGGACTACAACCATGTCCAATCCGAAGTGAATTTCAGATTCACCAAAACATTAAAAGACCGGGGTGTGCCGGTGTATTTGGTCATCAATCAGATTGACAAGCATGTGGATTTCGAATTAAGTTTCGCAAAGTACCGGGAGAGCGTGATTGATGCATTTCGTCACTGGGACATTGAGCCGGACGGTATTTATTTTACGTCACTGAAAGACGTGAATCATCCGGAGAATGAGTGGCCGGCTCTGCTTGGGAAGCTCGGTGAGCTGTTTAAAGAAAAAGAAACACTCATCATCCCGAGCATCATGCGGGCAGCCATGTATTTAATTGATGAGCACCGCAAATTCTTACACGATAAGCATGCGCTGCAGCGCGAGCCGTTTGAGCGCTTGCTCGAACAAAAGACGACGGAGGAAAATGTGCAGGAGAAATATGCGCTGCTGTCCGGTCGTCTTGCTTCTCTATTTGAACCGGCGGAAAAGCTGGAGAGCGAAGGGAAACAGGAAGTGCAGAACATCCTGGACAATGCGCCGCTGATTCCGTTTTCGACACGGGAGCTGGCCCGCCTATTTTTGGAGAGCCGGCAGCCGGGCTTTAAGGTCGGGTTCCTTTTCTCCGGAAATAAAACAAAAGAAGAGAAGGCGAAGCGTCTGCATGATTTATATGCAGAGTTATCCGAAAACGCATCGGCGCATCTTGAGTGGCACATTAAAGGGCTTTTGCGTACGTTGTCCGAGAAGTACGGCTACGATGACAGCGAATATCAGAAGCGGGTAATGGAATTTACGGTGCCGTTTTCCGAGGAACTGCTGGAAAACGAGGTGAAGCCAGGCGCGTTGACGGGCGGCGAGGCTATTCTGAACTACTCCAAGGATATTGCAAACGCCGTGAAAAATTTGTACCGTCGTGCGGCGCTTGATATGCTTGAAGATGCGGCGCAGGCTATGCGCAGGCAGGCCGAAACGCAGGCTGAGAGCATCCGTCAGGAGCTTGCCGCCATCCGCGAGCTGAAAGAGGCGGAAGATGAATTGGCTGCATTGGGCAGGCGGGAAGCCGAAGCAGAGGCTCATTTGATAGACATGATTGTGAACGGCGTACCGGGCGAAGAACAGGCCAGGCCGCTGCCTGCCTATGAACAGCAGGCAGCAGAGCAAGTAGCTGCTCCTGCCTCTTCCACTAAAGGTATAGAAGCCAAGAAGCCGGTCAGTCTGATGACGGTCAAAGAACAATCGACTTCTTCTGCAGGATATTCTTCAGCGATTAAAAAAGACTACAAATCGCACAGGTTGGAAACGGCAGAAATGCTGCGCCGGAGCGCACAGAGCGTGCATGATGTTCCAGGGCTTGCCGGCATTGCGCGTGCAATGGAGCAGCGTGCCGAAAGACTTGAGAAAAATAGATTCACAGTAGCGTTGTTCGGTGCATTCAGCGCGGGTAAATCGTCATTCGCAAATGCTTTGATGGGCGATTTAATTCTGCCTGTCTCACCGAATCCGACTACAGCGGCCATTAATAAAATTTTGCCGCCGGACGAACAAAATCCGCATGCCAGTGTGCGGGTCCGTTTAAAAAATCATACAGATATTACCAGTGATGTGGTGTATTCACTTAAAGTGTTCGGCATTCAGGTTGACACGATTGAACAGGCGATCGAGAAAACATCCATGCTGGATGCAGGCGACGTTCATCCGACCGCAAAGCCGCATTACAGCTTCTTGCGGGCTGTACAGAAAGGGTATCGCGAGATTGAAGCGCAGCTTGGCCAGGAGATTATTATCGGGCTGAAAGAGTTCCAGGAGTTCGTCGCACAGGAACATAAAGCGTGTTTTGTGGAATGGATCGAGCTGTATTACGATTGCCCGCTTACCCAGCAGGGCATCATCCTGGTGGATACGCCGGGGGCCGATTCGATTAACGCCCGTCATACGGGAGTCGCATTCGAATACATCAAGAATGCGGATGCAGTGTTGTTCGTGACGTATTATAACCATGCCTTCTCGCATGCGGACCGCGAGTTTTTGATTCAGTTGGGCCGTGTGAAAGACACGTTTGCCATGGATAAAATGTTCTTTATTGTCAATGCGGCCGATCTTGCACATTCACAGGAAGAATTAGACGGCGTGGTCGATCATGTGGTGCAAAATTTGGCAACCTGCGGCATTGTGCGTCCGCGCATCTATCCCGTATCGAGCCAGACTGCGCTTCTGGCGCGGATGGGAGAGCGCGGTAAGCTGAGTGATTCGGCAGCCGGGATTCTGCGCAAACGTCTTGGCGTTGGGGAGGGAGAAGCGCTGCCGCCTGTGGATGAAGCGCTCCGTTTTTCCGGGCTTCAGCATTTTGAGGATGAATTCATTTCTTTCACGCTCGAAGAACTGACGCAGATTGCGTTGAACGAGGCGTTCGCCGAAGTGCGCCGTGCCGTGCAGACGATGGACGATTTTATCGTTGCGGCGCGCCAGGACGCGAGCCTGCGTGACCGGAAGCTGCGCGAAGCGGAGCAGCATCAGGAGAAAGCGCTGAAAGCAATCCGTGAGCTTGATGCCACGGCGGATATCCAGGCGGTGGAGAAAGAAATTCAGGAGCTTGTATATTATGTGAAGCAGCGAGTTATGCTCCGTTTCAGCGAAGCATTCCGTTACTCGTTCAATCCGTCAGCGTTGCAAAACGATGGGCGCAATATCCAAAAAGCGCTGCAGCTTGGCTTAGAAGAACTGTCCCGGTTTCTGGCGTTCGATTTGGCGCAGGAGCTGCGAGCTACCGCACTTCGTACGGAGAAATTCATGGCTGGAGTCGGTGCAAAGCTAATCGAGAAGCTGGAAGCCCGAATGCAGATTGAGCATTTTGAGCTGCGCGCTTGGGAACCATCTGTATACGACACGCCGGATTTTGCCGACCAATTTCCGCAGGGTACGACCGGAGAACTGCAGAGTGCGCTTAGCCTGTTTAAGAATCCGAAACAGTTCTTCGAGCAGGGCGGTCAGGAGAAAATGAAAGAAGCGCTCGAAGAAAAGTACCAGGTGCCGGTGCAGGCTTATGTCAGTGAAGGCGAGCGGATACTGCGCGAATATTATCTATCCCAGTTTGAAAAAGAAATTGCCAGGGTAAGAGAGCGGGCTTGCGCCGAGGTGGAAGAACACTTCGCAGGTCTTTTGGCTGCACTCGGCATGAAGATGGACGTAGAGAGCCTGGTAGTTCGTAAGCAGCAGGTAACGAAGATGCTATCCGTTACTATGGAAACTGTAAATGTAAAAGAAAAGTAGATTATTTCTCGCAACTCTATGTTTTTTCTACTATAATGGAAGAAGCAATATAGAGAAAAAACAATGTGGTGGGTGAATACCGGATGAAAATCATTGAAACGAACCTTGTAGGTCAGGAATTTTCTTTTGATTTAGTCGACACTGTTCTGCATGAGATTGGATTCAACCGCGGTGGCATGTTTGAGTATGATTGGGCAGCGTATGATTATCCGCTGCTAACGTCAAAACTGTCGGATTACGTGTTTCTCCGCATTTTTACGCGTGCGACATCCGGCCAGATTGAACGCAGCAACTGCACGGTACAGGTGACAGACGTTACGATTACCGGTGCGAAATACCACGAAGGACTCGATTTCAGCAGAGAGATCGAGAAGCAGTATGTTGATCGCTCCCGCGAAATTCTGGGAGAAGTGGCACGGCGCCTCAAGGTGGATAAGATTGACATAAATGTCCGCGATGCCAGCGTGGTGGACTGCGAAGTTCGTAGCGGTGTTCGCCCTGTGTTTTAAACGGCAGGTAACGAGAAGTCTCCGGCCGGTTTTAGGCGGAGGCTTTTCTTACGATTTTCAC
>NZ_BJXX01000139.1 GCF_007991215.1 Aneurinibacillus danicus | reverse complement strand
GATTTTCACAGAAAAGGTGAAGAATATGAAAAGAAAATGGGTGATGGTGTTTGTTATTTTACTGACTTCGCTGGTGTTAGCCGCCTGTGGTTCTAAAGGGCAGGAGCAACAGGGCGATACGAAGAACGAGGGCGGCATCGATATATCATTTAAAGCGCCGGAGAAGACGGAAGCGGGCAAAAAACTGGAGTATACCATCAATGTGATGAAAAAAGGTCAACCCATCGTAGAGGCTGATGTGGTCGTTCATCTAGAAATGAAGGAGATGGATCACGGCAAGAATGGTTTTCGGGCCAGGATGATTGAACCGGGCGTATATAAAGGCCAGGCCGTTCTGCCGATGGGCGGGGATTGGGTTGCCTATGTAAACGTAAAAACAGCCGGAGAAGAAGTGACCCGGTCATTCGATTTCAAAGCGGAAGGCGACATGATGCTCCCGGAAGAGATGAAAAAGGCAGGATTAAATGAAGACGGATCGCTTGCAAATCCTGATTTTTAACGATGATTATAAAAAGGGTGCATGTGCTTATCTAGATAAGCACATGCACCCTTTTTATGTTTTGGAAGTCGTATATACATATTCGCGGGCCAGCATCTCATCATAAGGTTCATTTGTCCACGGATCTTGCAAATCAGGACCGTCTAACCGTTTAAACCCTATGTTCTTCGTTCGTTTAACTGCTTTCGCAATTCGACTCGGCGTGCATTTCACAATGGGTGACGGTGACGTAAATGAATGCAGATTCTTTGCTGAATAGGTTATGCACGTGTCAATGATTTCATCCCAATTGGCGAAGCTCATAAGCGAGTCATTCTCCTTTCCTTTTGAAATCTATGCCCGGGCATCCGTCAGCTATTATAAGAAAAGCAGAATCCGGCTGGCCTCCTTTCCCGCCTTTTCCCTTATTATAAAAAAGTGGAAATAAAATAACAATATTTTTTGTAATTTTCTATCGATTTTTACAAATGAAGTCGATATATGTCTTTTTCATATATTTGAAAAACTAACATGCTTTTCAGCCGTAGCTCCGGCATAAAAATAAGGAGAAGGGCGCTGACGGCAGTCCGAAGGAAAAGAGAGAAGAGAACGAGGGGGTGATTTCACTGTGGAAAAAGGCGAAGGTCCTTTTCTTCCCTCGATCTTCTTCTCTTTTCCCCCTTCTCCTTCTTTCTTCAAGATTTCGGCAATTATTCCGTTACCGTTTTACGAGAAGAAGGTGCCATGGCAGATATCATTCCACCAACAAGGATGCCGATAATAGCCGGAATAATCCAGCCCAGTCCCTGGGCCATCAATCCATTCATCAGAGGTAATTGGCTTAATGCTTCTGTTACAGCAGGGAATTTAAGGCCGGCTGCGGCTAAACCATCTAGAATCGAAATAACGGCGGCGCCCATCACGCCTCCCGTGTATACTGCTTTATGCCCCTGGAATAAGCTGTTTGTCAGTGTCAGTCCAATTAAAACAATTGCAATTGGATACAGGGTGACAAGCAGTGGTACAGAAATCTTCAGAATGGTAGAAAGTCCAAAATTGGTAATAACCAGACTAAACAAAATCAGGACGGACAGGACCAAACGGTAGGATAGTCGATTGCCCGTGAGGTATGAGAAGAACTCTGAACTGCTCGATACCAGTCCGACTGCGGTAGTCAGGCAGGCAAACGTAATGGCAAGCGATAGGAGAATAAGCCCCGTATCACCGAGCAACTGCTTTGCCAGAAGCGTAATCAATTGTCCGCCGTTCTCGTACGGACCGACAACATGTCCGCTTGTTGCCCCCAGATACGTAAGACCGACATACAAAAGTCCAAGTCCGGTTACCGCGATTATACCTGATTTGATAATAATTTTAGCCTGCATGTTTTTATCGGTTATTCCGCGTTCGCGTACTATGCTTGCGATGACAATCCCGAATACGAGTGCCGCAAGCGTGTCCATGGTATTATATCCTTCTAAAAATCCTTTTGAGAAGGGATTTTCAAGGGTAGGAGGAGCAAATTCCCCACCGGCCAGCGGAGCCAGCGCTCCCCGGATCAGCAGGATTACCAGCAGAATAATCATGATTGGTGTAAGAATTTTACCGAATCGGTCCACCAGTTTCCCGGGGTTTAAGCAAAGCCAAAATGTCAGTGCAAAGAAAACGATACTATATACGAATAAACCGATTGCAGATGTTGTGTATCCCTTCGGAAGAAACGGAGCGATACCAATCTCGAATGCAACTGCGCCAGTCCGAGGAATAGCCAGCAAAGGTCCGATCGCCAGATAAGTTAATACGGAGAAAATAACGGAAAACACCGGGTTGACGCGGTTTCCCATCAACCGGACGTTTCCGCCGGCACTTGCCACTGCCGCTACTCCGAGAAGAGGCAGGCCCACGCCAGTAATTAAAAATCCGAGTACGGCTGTCCACATTGCGGGTCCTGCATCATGTCCAAGCGTTGGAGGGAAAATAATATTACCCGCTCCCATAAAGAGCGCAAATGTCATTAATCCAACAGCCCATAATTCTTTGAGTGATAAACCTTGCTTCATAATTGCCTCCTCATTCAAAACCAACAGAAATAACTGAATTTTTTGTCGTATCTGTCAAACGACCTTCCTATCATACCATATTTTATTTATAAATAAAGTATAATGGTGATATTCGAAATAGAAAGTTTATTCTATATTCTTTATAGGAAATACAAGAGAGGGCCACTGTGAGAGAGTAAAGCTTAATAAAAGGCGATGTTCTTTTGTAATGATTTCCAAAAAGCCCGTCCGCTCTTCATTTTCGATGAGGATAGGCTCCTTACGGCGCAGGAAAGCGGGGACTTGTGTGAGTGAAAAGATGATGTTTTCTTCTTCATCATAGAAGCGTACGATTTGATTTTGATTGCAAATACTTAGACTACGAAGGCGGAATGTACGTCCCTGGTGAATGCGCCGCCATTCGAAGATGCCTAAGCGGGTCGTCTGATTGTGCTGACGGTAAGCCGGGAGAGGGACGACCGAGAAGTAGAGCGAATGAGGTTGGCTTTTTTCATGCAGCAGGTGGGAAACATGGAGTATTTCGCGCAGTTCGTGCGTAAGATGTAGAAAGCGAATGAATGCCATACAGGACAAACTCCTTTGTTTTATCGTTATCATTTAGTATGTCCTGAGCGTGGAGAGAACAAACAAAGAAGATGAGTGACAGGCGAAAAACAATTATGAATTTTTAAACATTATGGATTGGCGAAATAATACTGGGTTCATTGTAACAAATTTGTTACAATTGCTGTAATAGGGAAGAGAAATCTTAAAGGTTGGAGGGTATCTTATGCCAGAGACTCAGTTGAAAGAAATCTGTGAGGAGTCCTATAACAGACTGAAGAAAGTTTGCATGGAACTGGAGAAATTTCTGAATAGCACGACGCTGAATCAATTGGTACAAACTTCTTCGAACCCTGAGCAGTACGAGTCGTATTACCGGGACTACTTATCCGATTTTCGCCATCTTCTCGTTAACTGTGAAAACGCCTGCGAGAAGTTGGGCATCTGTCTGCGCCGCGCCCGCTTTAACAAGGAATTCGCGCAAGAAGTTCTCTATTCTGTGTATCACACATGCGTAAATCTATTCTTCTACCCGAAGGGAGAAGTATATGAAGAGGACGGCCGCAACTCATACACGGGCCGCGATGCGATTATCTTCCATAAGGAAGTGACGCCTGAGTTGAAAGAGCTGACTCTGTCACTTTCGAAAGTGTTCGAATATCTGCGCGATGAACTGCAATATTATGAGACAGATTATGTAACGATGAAGCGCATGAGCACTGCGCGTTAATTCAAATAATGTTAACTGCAAATCCCCCGCTGACGTAAAACAACGGGGGATTTTTTGTGCCTGTGGATAAAATATACATCCATGCAAAGGAAAATCAAACGGAGAAAAAGGAAGCCATTTCTATAGTTGAAGAAAAATCGGGTGTCTTTTTCCTGTTATTTTCCACTGGCTACATGAACAAATCCCTCAACTGTTCAAAAAGCCCGTTGTTCTCTCTTTGCTGTGGTTTTTTTTGTACCGGGGGGGACGGCCTCGTTGCGTTTTGCATCTGTACACCGGCAAGATGGAGGGCATAAGGAACGTCTATAATCCCGTAACCATAGTTATGATCCCAGCCTAAGGGGCCGGCATCACGTGTTGCGTTCCGCATAATTTTCATTACTTCGGCGTTGCTCAAATCCGGATTCAGCGAACGGATGAGACCAGCCAGACCGGCAACGTGCGGACAGGCCATCGAGGTTCCAGAAAGTGAAGCGTAGTCGCTTTGCGTGTATGTGCTTGCGATATCTACCCCTGGTGCAGCTACGTCAATATAAGAACCGAAGTTGGAGAATTCAGCTTGTTGTCCATTCCAATCTACGGCCGCCACGCTGAGAACTTCCGGATAAGCGGCGGGAAAACTCGGCTGGGATGTGTGATCGTTACCGCTGGCTGCCACCATTACGACGTTTTTGCGAAATGCATATTTGATGGCGTCATGCAATACATTCGACGGATGATAATTGCCTACGCTCATGTTAATAACCTTGGCCCCGTGATCCGTTGCCCAGATAATGCCCTGTGCGATGTCGAATGAGGAGCCGCTTCCATCACTGCCGATACCTTTAATGGGCATGATTTTATTGTTCCAGGCAATGCCTGCGATGCCTTCGCCGTTGTTTGTGTTTGCCGCGATGATACCGGAGACGTGGGTGCCATGTCCATTGTCATCCTGCGGACGATTCGTTTTGTTCAGCACATTATAGCCTGGAGCTAGCTTGCCCTGGAATTCAGGGTGCTTCAAATCTATACCCGTATCGATAACCGCGATTACCACGTCGGCTCTCCCCTTACTAATATCCCATGCTTTTTCCATGTTGATAGCAGGCATATTCCACTGGTAGCGCGGATAGAGGGTATCATTCGGCGTGGCGTTCGGAAGCAAGAGGTAGTTCGGCTCCGCGAATTGCACGTCAGAACGCTTGTTGAAATAGGCGATAAGTTCCTCGGTTGATTTGGTGCGTGATTTGAAAATGAAATGCGTACCGGTACCCGCTTTTTTCCATCCGTTAATCGCCGTAAGCGTCTGTTGTAGAGTGGACGGAGACGGAGGTTGTTTGAATTTAACCGTAACCTCCCGCTTCATATAGTGAGTGGTCTGGTTGCTGTTATGGTGGATCGTAATGACATGTTCGCTATTGTTTAACTGGGTACGGGCTTCCTGTACTTCACTGATATAATTGATTCTGTAAAATTTCCCTTGTTGTTGCTTCTGTTGCACAACAGACGGATTTGCAGGCTTAGGTGGCGCTGCGCTGCGCTCGGGCTGGGCGAGCAGAAAATACGCTCCTGCCAAAATCGCAAGGGCGAAGGCGCTGTATTGAGCAAAGCGTCTCATCATCATTCCTCCTTGTTGCAATCACGCGATTAAACATAGCGTTTGGTGTCTGCGCCGATTGTATGAACGGTGGATTTTAACAGGAGAGCCGCATAAAGAAAGATAAAAGAGTTATAAAAAAATCGTAATTTTTTGAAGGTAAACGCTTTATTTTGTCGAATAAATATAGTAAAGTGTTGTATAACAAACCATACTTACTTAAAGTAAAAAGCCCTGTGAAAGGGCTACAACAACCTTAGGATGGGGGTAGAAACCATGACTACCAAAGAAAGACCGCAAGATATTATGATGCTTGATGAAACCGCAAACTTAAAAAATTACGATGAAGCGGTTCGTACTATGGATTGGAAAGAAGTCGAGAAGAACTTTTCATGGCATGAGACAGGCAAAGTGAACATCGTCTATGAAGCCATCGATCGGCATGTAGATAACGGCAACGGTCATAAAGTCGCACTGCTCTACACAGATGGCGAACGCGATGAGCAGTATACGTATGAACAGCTCCGACAGCTTTCCTCCCGGTTCGCTAACGGTTTGAAGGCGAAGGGTGTAAAGAAAGGCGACCGCGTGTTTATTTTTATGCCACGCAGTCCTGAGATGTATATCGCGCTGTTGGGAATTGTACGCATTGGCGCTATTGCCGGTCCGCTTTTTGAAGCGTTTATGGAAGACGCGGTGCGTGACCGCCTGCTTGATAGCGGAGCTGTCGCGGTTGTAACTACGCCGTCTCTTTTATACCGCATTCCTGTGGATGCGCTTCCAGAATTAAAGCATGTTATCCTGGTCGGTGCCGAGGAGAAGACGGCTGACAATCAAGTGCTATATGAAGAAATGATGGCCGTATCGGATGAGTACACAATCGAGTGGGTAGATCGCGAATCCGGTATGCTGCTGCACTATACGTCCGGATCGACCGGCAAACCGAAAGGCGTATTTCAGGTACATGATGCAATGATTCACCAGTATCTGTCCGGTAAGTGGGTATATGACCTGCGTGAAGGCGATATTTATTGGTGTACAGCTGACCCGGGCTGGGTAACCGGAACTTCGGCGGGGATGTGGGCGCCGTGGTTGAACGGCGTAACCGTGGTATTGCGCGGCGGAAGATTTAAGCCCGCCGACTGGTATGCTACGCTTGAGAAGTACAAAGTCAATGTATGGTTCAGTGCGCCGACAGCGTTCCGTATGCTGATGGGTGAAGGGGACGAGTTGCCAAAGCGTTTTGATATTTCTAATCTTCGCCATATTCTGTCCGCGGGTGAGCCGCTAAATCCTGAAGTCATTCGCTGGGGATTAGATGTGCTAAACCGCCGCATTCACGACAACTGGTGGATGACGGAGACAGGCTCGACGATTTGTGCCAACTATCGCTCCATGCCGATTCGTCCCGGCTCAATGGGCAAACCGCTGCCGGGTATCAAGATGGCGATTATAGACGATGAGGGCAACGAACTTCCGCCAAATACTATGGGGAACCTGGCGATTATGCCGCCATGGCCGGCAATGATGCGCCAGATTTGGAATAACCCGGAGAAATACGAAGAGTATTTCGCGACAGGGTGGTACATGTCCGGCGATTCCGCCTATATGGATGAAGACGGATATTTCTGGTTCGAGGGCCGTGTAGATGATGTAATCAATACATCCGGCGAGCGTGTGGGACCGTTTGAAGTAGAGAGCAAATTAGTGGAACATCCTGGAGTAGCCGAAGCAGGGGTTATCGGGGTGCCTGATCCGGTGCGCGGAGAGATTATTAAGGCGTTCATTACGCTGCGTGCGGGATACGAAGAGAGCGATGAATTGAAAGAAGAAATCCGGTTATTCGTGAAGGAGCGTCTTGCCGCGCATGCAGCACCGCGTCAAATCGAATTCCGCGATAAGCTGCCGAAGACACGTTCCGGCAAAATTATGCGCCGTGTTCTAAAAGCATGGGAGTTGGGTTTGCCGACAGGCGATTTGTCGACAATGGAAGACTAATAAGCAAAGGCGAGAATCCACGATTCTCGCCTTTTTCTGTGAAAATC
>NZ_BJXX01000138.1 GCF_007991215.1 Aneurinibacillus danicus | reverse complement strand
ATTGAAGTCATCCCTTCGTTTTCTTCTCTCTTTTCCCTACTTCTATAGTGATGCGTAGCCTGACTCCGTACGCTGACGCAACAGATGCATGGACTTAATGTAATTCTCCAGAGAGTGGAGCGTATGAATGCCTCGTCGTTCAAGCTCTTCGATGAACGCAAGATACAATTCGGCGGTCATGAACGCATCGCCAAGAGCGGTATGGCGGCCCTCTACTTCAATCTCGTATTGTTGAAGCAGGGTATCAAGTCCGTACGATTGATTGGTCGGCAGCAGGTGATATGCAAGCGTCATCGTATCGATGACCGGATTGTGTATCTTCGCTTTGCACAGCTTTCTCAGTTTACTATTCAAGAAGTTGATATCAAAATCGGCGCAGTGCGCTACCAGATAGCTATCATCGACAAAACGCAGGAACTTATGCAGTACTGGCAGGGGGAGGGGCGCCTCTTGGACGTCTTCATCCGTAATGCCCGTAATCTCCGTAACGATTGGCGGAATAGGTTTGCCCGGATGAATGTACTCGTGAAAAAATTCACTTTCTTGAATCTGTCCATTCTGGATAACAACAGCTCCAATCGAGATGATTTCATCTCCTGCGTACGGGTGGAAGCCGGTTGTCTCCGTATCGAATACAACAAAGCGCATATTTCGCAGATGACGGTCCGGATAGTTATGTTGCTGTACCGATTCACACATGGATTGCACTTCTTGAATTAATTGCGGGTCAAGGGGGAGCTTTTCTTTATACCAGCTTGTCGTGATGTGCTTGAGATATTTACCCAGGGGAAAAGAGTACACCGTGTTCACATCCTTCTTTCTCATTCTATCTCTCCAGTCACTTCTTGGAAACGCTCTCATTTATTTATCATACCATAGAATCAGAATGAGGAACAGATTATTTAGAAAATTTCGATTGGTGTTTGTTCCTTGACGTTCACTGTTAAGAGCGGTACGATGAAAGAAAAAACGACCACTGGGGGTGCTGTATGCTGAGAGAAGCGTTCGCTTCGACCCTTAGAACCTGATCCGGTTTGTACCGGCGTAGGGAAGTGGATGGATGCTGCTGCACGGTCGGCTTACTCGACCATGCACAGGAAGCGCCACTCCACGGGGTGGCGTTTTTTTAGGGTATAGGAAAGTATATGTCGCTTTATAGTACTAAAGCGACATATACTTTCCCTCTATTGTAATCGAGGAAAAACTCGCGAGGCGTGTGCCGACTGTTGCTTTTTCTGCGTGGAGCGTGTGGCTCTTAAGGAAGGGAAAGACCGGCAATTGTCTCCCTCCTCGAGATACCCGGATGTTTTGCCGGTCCGACCGAAGGGCCACAAAGCGGCCGCTTGTCTTCTTTGTGGAAAAAGGACGAGCGGCAACGCCCGCGAGTTTTTCTTAATGCAGGAGGTTCAATTATGAGTATAAAAAAAGCGTTAACGGTGGCCGGTTCGGATAGCGGCGGAGGCGCCGGTATCCAGGCTGATTTGAAAACGTTCCAGGAGCTTGGCGTATACGGTATGTCGGTTTTGACTGCGCTCACGGCCCAGAATACGACAGGTGTGTATGGCGTACATCCGGTTCCTCCGGAGTTTGTGGCACAGCAAATGGATGCCGTGCTGTCGGATCTTGGAACGAATGCAGTAAAAACAGGTATGTTGTTTGACAGCGCCATTATTGAAACGGTTGCACGCAAGCTAAAGGAGTACGGTGTGCCCAATTATGTACTCGATCCCGTTATGGTCGCCAAGGGCGGTGCGCCTCTTTTGCTGCAGGAAGCGGTCGATGCGATGAAAGAACATCTTCTACCTCTAGCGATGGTAGTGACGCCGAATCTGCCGGAAGCGGAATTGCTGACCGGAATGGAAAAGATTGAGACACACGAACAGATGCGGGAAGCGGCACGGATACTTCACGAATGGGGAGCGCAAAACGTAGTTATTAAAGGCGGGCATAGCACGGGCGATTTTGCGACGGACTTGCTGTATGATGGCCGGGAGTTTGTGGAACTGTCGGCCGCACGGTTTCATACGGAGCATACGCACGGTACCGGCTGTACATTTGCGGCGGCTATTACCGCAGGGCTGGCGTCCGGCAAGACAGTACGTGAAGCCGTGGAGCAGGCGAAGCAGTTTATTACTGCCGCCATCAGTCATCCGCTCGGCATCGGGCACGGCCATGGCCCGACAAATCATTGGGCGTACCGGGCAAAGGAAAGATAAAAAATAGCGGAGAATCTATTTTCTGCTTTTTTAGATAGTCTAAAGCTCTTCATAGGCGAAGAGCTTTTTTCTGTGAAAATCATGAGAAAAGAAGGAAGGGAAAGAGGAAATGAGATCCGGGGAAGAAAAAGGCGTTCGCCTTTTTCACCATTGTGGAAATGTCAAACGTTGTCTATATAGATGCAAATAAAAATTAAGCTAAATATTTTAACTATTTATTATATTGACATTATTTTGTTAAAGTCTTATGCTTAGACTATAAGGATTTTGGATCCAATATTCAGAATCCTAAATACGAAAATTAAAAATAAAGTGAATATAAAATAAAACCAAAGAAATGAGGTAGACGATATGCTTCCGTTAGCTGGAGTGACCGTTGTTTCAGTCGAACAAGCAATTGCGGCCCCCTTTGCTACACGGCAATTAGCTGATCTGGGTGCCCGTGTAATTAAAGTCGAACGGCCTCAGGTGGGCGACTTTGCGCGTGAGTATGATACGACGGTAAAAGGGTTGTCCAGTCACTTTGTATGGACAAATCGTTCAAAAGAGTCTATTGAACTGGATCTAAAAGCGGAGGAAGGGAAGCAAATTCTAATGGATTTGCTGGCAAAGGCTGATGTGTTTGTACAGAATCTAGCACCGGGGGCGGTTGAACGGCTTGGATTTGGTCCGGGTGAATTACGTAAGCGTTTTCCACAACTTATCGTTTGCGGTATCTCAGGTTATGGAACGGATGGGCCGTACCGGGATAAAAAGGCATATGACCTGCTGATTCAATGCGAATCCGGGGTGGTCTCGCTGACCGGGACGGAAGAGAACCCATCCAAAGTGGGGATTTCAATTGCTGATATCGCGGCGGGAATGTATGCCTACTCAGGCATCCTTGCTGCCCTTATCCAACGTGAGAAGACAGGGCAAGGTACAGTACTGGAAGTATCCATGCTTGAAGCAATGGGGGAGTGGATGGGCTATCCGCTTTACTATACGTATTATGGGGGAGAAGAGCCGAAGCGAACCGGTTCACGGCATGCCACCATTTATCCATATGGTCCGTTTCCAGCCAAAGATGGGAAAACAGTATTTTTCGGGATTCAGAACGAGCGGGAATGGATGCGATTTTGTGAGGTACTGTTGGAACAACCTTCACTTGCATTTGATCCCCGTTTTAATCTGAATCATAAACGGGTGCGTCACCTAAAGCAGTTGGAGAAAATTATTAACCAAAAATTGCAGACCCTGACGGCTGACGAAATCGAGGCACGGCTCGATATAGCGAAAATTGCGAATGCGCGCATGAATACCATGCAAGAATTTGCCGAACATCCGCAGCTCAAAGCGCGAAACCGCTGGCGAGAAGTACAGACGGAAGTGGGGCCGATTCGCGCGCTTTTGCCACCGATTACTATGGAAGGATTCGAGCCGGTCATGGCTCCGGTACCGCGTGTTGGAGAGCATAATCAGTCCATTCTATCCGAAATCGGACGGGACAAAAACGTTGTAGGCAACGGGAAATAAACAAAGGAGAGGGAAAAACACATGTCGCTTTGGCGAAGCTGGATGTTTGTTCCTGGCAATCAGGAAAAGAAGCTGATGAAAATCGAGCAGACGGAGGCGGATGTCGTCATCTGTGATTTGGAAGATGCCGTTCCTATTCAGGAAAAAGAACTTGCGAGAATGATGGTAAAGCGAGTTCTGGAAAAGAAAGGAATCAAAAAAATCTTTGTTCGTATCAACGATATCTCCACACCTTACTTCATGGATGACATCCAGGAGATAGCTTCGTATAACGTGGATGGAATTATCCTGCCGAAAACAGGAAAGAAAGAGCATATTCATCTTGTCGATCATTTGTTAGGGACCATCGAAGCAAAGCACGGTCGCAAACGCGGCAGCACTCTGGTTGTTCCTTTGATTGAATCGGCCGCCGGCTTGCATTATGCCTTTGACATTGCCAGGGCCAGTTACAGAATCCACTGTTTGGCTTTCGGGTCGGTGGACTATACGCTGGATATTCATACAGGGGGGACGAAAGAAGGCAACGAAATCCTGTTTGCTCGTTCCTGGCTTGTGAATGTATCGCGGGCCGCGGGCATAGAATCGCCCATTGATGGTGTGTACGTAGATATACAGGATAAGGAAGGGTTAAAAAAAGAAACTGAATTTGTAAAACAGCTTGGATTTCAGGGGAAAATGACGCTTCACCCCAATCAAAATGGAGTAGTTAATGCTGTATTCGCACCGACAGAGAAAGAAATAGAGGAAGCGCAGCGTATCGTGCGGGCATTTGAAGAAGCCGTACAACAGGGAAACGGGGCGATTCAGGTTGATGGGAAAATGGTAGATTATCCGGTAGCCATTCGCGCACGCAAAACGATTGAGCAGGCGGAAGCGCTCAAAAGTAGTGAGGGAGGCAGTTCGGTTCGAATTTGAACGGACGTTCGATGAAAATACTAGAGTGTAGCTTCTCGTTAGCTTTATAATGAAAAGAAAAATAAAGCTAAGAGAAAGTTGGGAAATTTATGGAACAGATTGTAATGCAACCTGCGAGAGAAAAAGTGGCTGCCATTTTACGGAAAGCCATATTCAAAGGCGAATTACAGCCAGGTGAAGTATTGTCCCAAGAAGAAATCGCCAAAAAACTGGGGATTTCTCGCATGCCCGTTCGGGAAGCGTTTCAAATGCTGGAGCGTGATGGATTGCTAATCTTGCAAAATCGGCGTGGCGCCGTAGTTCGCGAGCTGACGCTTGAAGATATCCAGGAACATTATGAGCTGCGTGCGTTGCTGGAAGGAGAGGCGGCAGCCAGAGCAGCGAGCAAAGCCGGTAAGGATAATAAAGAGCTGGCTGCTATAATTGCCGCTCAGGAAGAAGCCGAACAAGCGGCACAGGCAGGGAACGTGGAGGCATACATTTCTGCCAACGAAGCGTTTCACCGCGCCATTTGGGAGGCGGGAAAAGGACAGCGTTTAAATAGCATGCTTCATCAGACGTGGAATGGATTGCCTACGCGCCTGCCGGAATTGCTAAGTGAGCAGATACAACGTTCGTTATCTGAGCATCGTCACATTACCCGGGCTATTTCCGAACAAAAACCGGATGAAGCGCGTGCCAAGATGTCGCATCATATTATGCGGAGTTTTCAGGATTTTGTTGCTTCCAGGGAACGTACACAGCAGGAACAGAAAAATCAAGAGGTGGAAGTAGAATAAAAATTGGCCGTATAAAAGGTGGGAAAAGACGCTTCTAGCGGGTTTTAATGTGGGGGCTGTGCCCCCGCGCCCTTTAGGGAGTAGGGAATGACAGTTAAAATAATATAATTATTCTAAATTTTTATAAATTTTGATGATGTGTAAATACATAGGCAGACAACAAAACGAAAGGCGCACTCTTGCTGCCAAAGAAATCAACAAAATGTAAGCGTTTTTTTACCGATGAATTTTTTATTAATTAGGGGGTTGCTTTATGAAAAAATGGTCGATTGTTTGCTTGATTGTCTTGTTGTTGGGTGTGCTGACGGCATGCGGAGGAAGCGGAGGGAAAGAAACGGCTGCTGATGCTAATAGTAAAGGCGGGGACATGGAAAAGATCGTCATCAAGTTCTCGCACGTTACTGCGGCTGAGAGTGTAAAAGGAAAAGCGGCGCAAAAATTCGCTGATCTGGCGGCGGAAAAAACAGGCGGGAAGGTAAAAGTAGAAGTCTATCCGTCTTCGCAGCTATATGGTGACAAAGAAGAACTGGATGCGCTCGTATCCGGAAACGTGCACATGATAGCGCCTTCCGTTACCAAAATGGTAAAGCTTGACCCGCGCTGGCAGTATGTGGACATGCCCTTCCTGTTCAGAGATCGTGAGCACTCGCTCAAATTCTTCGAGAGCGATCTGGCGAAGCAGCTGATGAGCAGCGAACAGCTGGTAGGCAACGACATTATGGGTCTGGCTTTCTGGGAAAACGGTTTCAAACAATTCACCAACAACAAAAAACCGCTGAAAACACCGGCCGATTTCAAAGGACTGAAATTCCGCGCACAAGCAGGTAAAGTGCTCGAAGGACAGTTCAAAGCGCTGGGCGCAGGCTCTGCCACCATTCCGTTCGGTGAATCGTATGCGGCTCTGCAGCAGGGTACGGTAGATGGACAGGAAAACACGTTCAACAACATTGATACGCAAAAATATCAAGAAGTGCAAAAATATATGACCGTTAGCAACCACGGACGCATTGATTACGGTATTTTCGTCAATAAGCCGTTCTGGGATGGCATGCCGGAAGAGGTTCGCACAAAAGTGGAAGAAGCGCTGAAAGAGGCGACCGAATATGAGTGGAAGCTGGCCCTCGAAGACAACGACAAGAGCTTCGAAAACCTGAAGAAATCCGGCAAGATGCAAATTACCGAGCTGACGGATGCTGAGCGTGCCGAGCTGGAAAAAGCGCTGCAGCCGGTATATGAAGAGTTCAAGTCTGTTATCACACCGGAGTTGATCGACGGAATTAAAAATCTGAAATAGAGTTAGCGAGGAAGGGCGCTACGTCGTTAGTGCTTCTTCCTCTTACCGAAGGAGGAACACAGATGAAAAGCTGGAAAAAGGCGTGGGATTTGTTTGAAGACATCGCCGCTGGTTCGTTTTTGTCCGTCGGTATCGCGCTTATTTTTTACGGCGTTCTCATGCGTTATGTTTTTAACGAACCGAAAGCGTGGGTGGAGGAAGTGGCGAACTATACACTTGTCTGGGGAGCGCTGCTCGGCGTTCCGGTTGCGCTGCGCAACAATCACCACATTCAGGTGGATATACTGTATGAAAAATTGCCGCGCGGGATGCAACGGTGGCTAGATGTTTTTGCAAGCTTCATGGGAATGGTATTTTGTCTTTTCTTTACGTATTACGGCTATGTTTTGGTGGCGAAGCGGTATACGTCCGGCATGGTTTCCATGGATGTCGGTATCCCGATGTGGATAGTCTATTTGATTCTTCCTATCTCCGGCATCATGTTTCTGCTTCGCTTTATAGAGAAGTTTGTGCAAGCGATTCGCGGAGAGAAAATCGTAAATACGGTTGACATGGTAGAGATTCCGAAAGAAAAGGAGGATGCACCGCATGGTACTCACGCTGTTTAGTAGTTTCATCGGTCTTATGCTGCTGCGTGTACCGATCGCCATCAGTCTGGCTTTGGCTACCGTATTGGTGTTAATCCAATCTGACTTTAACATGAACATGGTGCCGCAGCGGATGTTTGCGGCGCTCGATTCGTTCCCGCTGATGGCGATTCCGGGCTTCGTACTGGCCGGTGTTATTCTGGCGCGTGGCGGCATTTCCAAGTATTTGATTGAAGCCCTGCGCAAATGGGTGGGGCATCTGCCGGGCGGGCTATCTGTCGTCACGATTCTTGCCTGTATGGTATTTGCGGCCATTTCCGGTTCCAGTCCGGCGACGGCTGCCGCGATCGGATCGATCATGATTCCGGCGATGGTCAGCGCGGGCTATGATAAAAAGTACTCGATGGGCCTGGTAGCCGCGTCAGGTACGCTGGGGATTTTGATCCCGCCAAGTATTCCGCTCATTATCTACGGAATTACCGCCGAAGAGTCCATCGGGAAGCTGTTTATGGCTGGCGTCATTCCTGGATTATTGCTGGGCAGTGTGCTGATTGTGTCCGCCATTTTCTATGCGCGGAAGCATGGATATGGAAGCGATGAGAAGTCTTCGGTGGAAGTACGGATGAAAGCCTCAATAAAGGCGCTGTGGGGTGCGTTTCTGCCTATCTTAATTCTGGGCAGTATTTATACCGGGGTTGCCACACCGACCGAATCGGCCGTTATCGCGGTCGTATACGGTCTGATTGTTTCGGTTGTGATTTATCGGGAGATGGGGCTGAAAGACGTTCGCCCGATTCTTGTGGAAACGATCAATATTACGTCGATGATTTTCTTGATTATTGCCGCTGCCAGCCTGTTTGGTTTGTATCTGACCAACGAACAGGTGCCGCAGGAAGTAGGAGCCTGGATCGCAGAGAGTGATATGAACAAATGGACGTTCTTTCTTATCGTCAACATTTTGTTCTTTATCATGGGAACCTTCCTGGAAGCGGTGTCGATTATTCTGATTACGCTGCCGATTCTGCTTCCGATTATCCATCATCTAGGAATTGACCCGATTCACTTCGCGATCGTGATGACTGTCAATATGGAGCTGGCGATGATTACGCCGCCGGTCGGCCTGAACCTGTTCGTTGTGGGAGGTATCGCGAAAGAGAAGCTTGAAGTGGTCGTACGCGGGGTGATTCCCTTTATTATTCTGTTTATCTTCGTGCTGGCGTTGTATGTTATCTTCCCGCAGCTTTCGCTCTGGCTGCCGAACATGATGGAATAAAGAAGATAAGGAGGACGTAAAACAATGAGCATAAGTAAGCAAATTGCTTCCTATCTAGTAAAAGCGAAGTATGATGACCTTCCAACCGAGGTTGTAGAATTTACAAAGTTGTGCATATTGGATTGGCTGGCTTCCGCCGTGGCAGGACGAGATAAACCGCCTATTCATATGATTCGCCAGATGATAGAGGAAGCAGGAGGACACTCGCAGGCGACGCTGGTCACAGGAGGTAAATCTTCCGTTCTTCATGCCGCACTGGTGAATGGAGCCTCCAGCCACATCGTGGAGCTGGACGACATTCATAAAGCGTCCATCATTCATGCCGCCACAGTGGTTATTCCCGCAGCTCTGGCCATAGCGGAATGGAAAGAGAGAAGCGGGAAGGACTTGCTGCTGGCAGTGGCGCTCGGGTATGAGGTATGCTACCGTGTCGGGGAAGCGGTTAGCCCTTCACACTACTATTACTGGCATAATACCGCCACATGCGGCACGTTTGGCGCGGCCGCGGCCGCAGCGAAATTGCTCGGGTTAAGCGAAGAGCAAATCGTACATGCGCTGGGGAATGCGGGTACGCAGGCTGCAGGGTTGTGGGAATTTATCGAAGACGGAGCAATGTCCAAGCAACTGCATCCGGGCAAGGCAGCGATGAATGGCGTGCTGGCCGCCTTATTGGCAGAGAAAGGATTTACAGGCGCCCAGCGTATTTTTGAAGGACGGCGGGGATTTTTCGAGGCAATGGCAGATAAGTATGATGCAAGCAAAATGACGGAAGGGCTAGGGAACACATTTAAGATTCTGGAAAACTCTTTTAAAATTCATGCCTCGTGTCGTCACACGCATCCAGCTATGGATTTGGCTAAGCTGTTGCGAAACGAAAAAAACATACGACCGGATGAAATACGAAATATTCATGTGAAAGCGTACCAGGATGTGCTCAACATTACGGACAACCCGAATCCGCAAACGGTCTATGCGTCAAAATTCAGCCTGCAGTACTGCGTTGCGTTGGCGTTTGCTACTGGAAATACATCGCTGCCGGATTTCAATGAGGATGCATTACATGATCAAACCATCCGAAATTTAATGACTAAGGTTTGCGTTACAATGGACCCGGACGTTCAGGCTGCATATCCAGAGAAATGGGGTTCTAAATTGGAAGTGGAATTGACCAATGGGGAAGTTGTAGTGCTAACGACCGACTATCCGAAAGGAGACCCGGAAAATCCGGTTTCATCGGACGAGTTGATCGATAAATTTCGTGTATTGACCGCGGCCTTGCCGCAAGAAGAGACGGAGCATTTCCTCACGGCGATTCTAAATGTCGAGGAACTCGAGTCGGCCGGGAATATGTGGGCAATGCATGCAGCCGGAAAAGGAGTGTAAAAATGCGGGAGGTAACGTGCGAGCAAATTACGGAAGCCGTCAAACAGTTATGCATGGATGCAAACTATGAATTAGGCGCCGATGTGGTAACGGCGTTCCGTAAAGCGGCCCAGACAGAAGAGTCGGCGGTTGGCAAAGAAGTCATCGGCCAGTTGATAGCCAACGCGGAAATCGCGGCGGCGGAACGGGTACCGATGTGTCAGGACACGGGGATGGGAATTTTTTTCGTGGAGCTGGGCCAGGACTGTCGGATTACGGGAGGACGCTTGTATGATGCCATTAACGAAGGCATCCGACAAGGATACGGAGAAGGCTATTTACGTGCTTCGGTAGTGAAGGATCCGCTTGTCCGTCAAAACACAGGGGATAACACGCCCGGCGTCATTCACGTAGAATTGGTCGAAGGCGATCGGTGTACGCTGCACATGGCCGCAAAGGGCTTCGGGAGCGAAAATATGAGCCGACTGAAAATGCTAAAGCCGTCTGACGGTATTGAAGGCGCTAAGGACTTTATCATCGAAACGGTAAAGATGGCGGGCCCGAATGCGTGTCCTCCTATGGTAATAGGAGTGGGGCTTGGCGGTACGTTTGAGAAATCGGCCTACCTGGCGAAAAAATCGTTGTTGCGCCCTCTCGGACAGCGGCATGCGCGTGCGGATGTTGCCGAATTGGAAGAAGAACTAATCCAAGAAATCAATGCGCTGGGCATCGGGCCGCAGGGCATGGGCGGACGGACCACCGCACTTGATGTCCATATCGAGGTATTCGCCACCCATATTGCCGGATTGCCGGTCGCTGTGAACATTAACTGTCATGCCAGCCGTCATAAGACGGCGGTACTGTAAGGAGGCGGCCATGAAACAAATACAGCTTCCACTAACAGAGGAGCAGTGTACAGGGCTGCGGGCGGGTGATCGGGTGGAATTAACCGGTACGTTGTATACGGCGCGGGATGCCGCCCACAAACGGATGGCCGAAACTCTGGAAAGCGGAGGAGAACTTCCAGTGGATGTAGCCGGGCAGGTCATCTATTATGTGGGACCAACACCGGCCAGGCCTGGACAGGCAATCGGCTCGGCAGGTCCCACCACCAGCAGCCGGATGGATGCGTACACGCCTCGTCTGCTGGAAAAAGGGCTGAGAGGCATGATCGGAAAAGGGAAGCGGAGCGAGACGGTAAAAGAAGCGATAGTGAAGCACCGAGCCGTTTATTTTGCGGCTGTAGGCGGCGCAGCAGCGCTTATTGCCAAGGCGATTCGCTCCGCAGAGGTTGTCGCCTATGAAGACCTGGGGACGGAAGCCATCCACCGTTTAGTGGTCGAACGCTTCCCTGTCATTGTTGTTAATGATGCAGAAGGGAACGATCTGTACGAGCAAGGGGAAACGCAATTTCGGCTCGGATGAGTCATTTTGGCGATTACGGTTAGCTTATGGGTGACCGAGTCGCTGCATCACATGGCACCAGCCGTTCCCGCTATTCTTGCAGTCGTGCTGCTTAGTATGCCGCGCATTGGAGTGACACGTTGGGAAACCACAACCAAAATTAGTCTGGATACCGTATTCATTCTGGGCATTATGCAACCATGCCGAATGTGCTGGTACAGGCGAGCGGATATAAATGAAGTGATTTTTAAAATAGGAGATGATGAACATGACAATTAAACAAGGTTGGACTGGACGTTTTTACGAAGACTTCGAAGTGGGCGATATTTATCCTCATCCACTGGGCAGGACGGTAACGCAAACCGACAACATTTGGTTTACGCTTTTAACGCAGAATACAAATCCAATTCATTTTGACGAGGTTTATTCAGCGAAGACTGAGTTTGGACGTCCGCTTGTTGATTCCACTTTTACAGTGGCGTTAGTTACAGGCCAATCGGTAACAGACATTTCTCAAAATGTTATGGCTAATCTCGGCTGGGACGAAATCCGTCTTCCGAACCCTGTTTTTGAAGGGGACACCATTTACTCATACAGTGAAGTTCTTGAAAAACGTGAATCTAAGTCTCGACCGAATGTAGGAATTGTAAAAGTAAAAACGAGTGGATATAACCAGGACGGTAAGGTAGTTATTGAATTCAAGCGTACGTTTATGGTGTATAAGCGCGGGCATGGCCCTGATATAACAAATGATTTGCTTTCGAAGGTTTTGGGGCAAGAAAAACAAATTCGTTAAACAACTAGCTTCTAATGAAATTGATACTATCAACAAAAGAAGCAGAAGGCATAAGAAGGATAGTAAATCATATACAGATTGCAGGGAGGAAGAAAAAATGTCCCAAAAATTAGAAGAAAAAATGGCGGAAAACGAATTGCACGTCGAACTTCGAAAAGGTGTGCGCAAAGTCTGCAGTCGTTTTCCTGATTTGTATTGGCGTGAATTAGAGGTGGAACGTGCTTATCCAGGGGAATTTGTGGAAGCCTTAACGCAAGGGGGATATCTTGCTGCTTTAATACCGGAAGAGTACGGCGGATCGGGATTTGGCATCACCGAAGCTTCCATTATACTTGAAGAGATTAACCGCTCTGGAGGGAATGCAGGTGCATGTCACGCACAGATGTACACGATGGGTACGCTGCTGCGCCATGGATCAGAGGAACAGAAGCAAAAATATTTACCACGGATTGCGGATGGCTCTCTCCGTTTACAGGCATTTGGCGTGACGGAACCCAATACCGGAACGGACACTACACAACTAAAAACGACCGCCGTGCGTAAGGGTGACAAATATGTGGTCAATGGGCAAAAGGTGTTCATTTCGCGTGTGGAACATTCGGACATGATGATTTTGCTCGTTCGTACAACCCCGCTTGATCAAGTCAAGAAGCGCACGGAGGGCCTGTCCGTATTGTTGGTCGACTTGCGAGAGGCTGTCGGCAACGGATTGACGATTCGTCCTATTCGTACAATGATGAATCACGCCACTACGGAACTCTTTATTGAGGACTTAGAGGTCCCTGTTGAGAACCTTATTGGCGAAGAAGGAAAAGGGTTTCGGTATATTCTGGATGGAATGAATGCAGAGCGCATTTTGATTGCGGCAGAATGTATTGGAGACGGCAGGTGGTTTATTGAACGGGCGACGAACTATGCAAACCAGCGCGTTGTCTTCCAGCGACCGATTGGTAAGAATCAGGGCGTACAATTTCCGATTGCGCGATCCTATATCAACATCGAAGCGGCTGATTTAATGCGCTTTCGTGCGGCCGAATTGTTCGATATGGGCCAGCCGTGCGGGGCAGAAGCAAACATGGCAAAATTGCTCGCTGCGGACGCTTCTTGGGAGGCGGCCAATGTAACTTTACAGACTCACGGCGGTTTTGGATTTGCGGAAGAATACGATGTGGAGCGTAAATTCCGTGAAACACGCTTGTATCAAGTTGCACCAATCTCTACGAATTTGATTTTGTCGTATGTAGCAGAACACGTGTTAAAACTGCCGCGCTCCTACTAATTTATCGGCACAAAACATCAAAAAATTGCCCTCTATATCATCCATAAGGGGACATAGAGGGCAGAACTCTGTTCATTTTCTTTTAGCTTCTTATTTCTACTATCTTACATCCAATAACTATACGTTTGTTTTTTTAGTCGAATTCTTCGGCGCTTTTTCCAGCGCTTCTTTAATGTCATCTAATTTGGCCACAATTTCGTCGTCGAGCCTCTCATCCAATTTCTCTACTTTCTCTTCCAATTGAATAACGAGTTGGGCAACGCGGGCGATTTCTTCTTTACTGGGTAAGTTGTTCTCGGCAAGAACTTGGTCCACCATTTTTTTATATTGGTCCTGGGAATAAAAAAACCATTTTTGATATTCGCCAACCATGGCTGAGTACTCGGATGTTTTAATGAAATCGTCGAGCGTTTTCCCCCATGTTTTCTCAACCAGGTCGTACCAGCTTTTCCACAATTGAACCGGATCGAACGTTTGATTGGATGCCACGCGAATCCCTCCTGTTTTTTTAATTCCTCCCTCTTATATTACGTGCCATAGGTAAAATATACAAATGAAAATTATGAAAAAATTATAAATGCGTCATATAGCATTTTTGGCGGAAAAAACTCGTATAGTGAAATGGATAGGACATGAGAAGGGAGAGAAGTACGTATGGGGAACGGCAAAGATAAAATCCATGCTTGCGGGGCGCCGAAAAATTTACTCATACCCTGTGTGCTGCTTTTACTCCGACGGGTCAGCAACCATGGTTATCAAATCATTCAGGATTTAGTGGAGTTCGGTTTTTCTTCTATCGATCCGGGTTATGTATATCGCATTCTGCGTCAATTGGAAAGCGAAAAACTGGTGCAATCGCATTGGGAGGTATCAAGCGGCGGACCTCCTAAACGCATGTATTCCATTACGGCAGCAGGTACCGAATATCTGGACATGTTGTCACAGACTTTGGAAAAATATCAATATACGCTGGACCGGTTCTTCAGTATGTATGAAAGAATCCTATTTGTTTCCATGGAAAAAACGAATGAATAGTACAAATCATTCGAAAATATATAGGAAAAAGTATGGAATACAAATGGATTAGCAGATAAGATAGAAGTAAGATACGATGTGCCTGGGAGGGGGATTGCAATTGTTTCGTAAAATAAACGATGTGTCCATTAAGCTTAAGCTGACGGGCACAATTTTGCTTATCACGTTGATTCCGTTAATGACTGCAGGATTCTTAAGCTATCATTCCGCTTACAATAGCGTCTACGAAATGACAGTGCAGGACTTAAAGTACATGACGAAGATTAAGGCGGAAGAAATTGCGGCTATCGCCAAAGACAAGCAGATAGACGCCGCCACCTCGGAAAAAGTAAAAGCGTCGGTCGATGACGTGGAAACGAGCTATTATAAAGCCAATGGACTAAGCGGATACGCTTATATTATTGATGAACAGGGAAAGATTTTGTACCATCCTGATCCGAACATGATAGGGACCAGCATTGCGAACGAATCGTTTACACAGGAGATACTCAAACAAAAAAACGGCTACATTACATATCCCTGGAAAGGCGAAGAGAAAGTCGCCTCATTCGTTCAGATGCCGAACGGATGGGAATTGGTCATCGGCAGTTATTTAAAAGATATGATGAAACCGCTTTCGATCATTCGTAATCAGATGTTTATTATTAGCTTTGTTTCTTCCTTGCTTGCCATTGTAATCGGATATATCATCGTTCATATTCTGACAAGGCCGATGAAAGAGTTGGTACAGGCGATGGAAAAAGCCGAAGCGGGTGATGTGACGGTGCAGGTAACCCCCGGCTCAAAAGACGAAGTAGGACAGCTTACCCATATATTTAACGAGATGATTCGCGAATTCAGAAACATGCTGCGTCAGGTGAATGAGGTATCGGAACAGGTGGCCGCCTCATCCGAGCAGTTAACGGCCAGCGCCAATGAGAGTACACGCGCATCCGAACAAATTTCAGAAGCAGCCCAGGAGATTGCGTCCGGATCGGAAGGTCAGATGGAAAGTGTGCGCCAAACGACGAATGCGCTGCACGAAATGAGCAGCAATATTCAGGCCATCGCCGATAAAATTCATGCCGTCAGGCAAGATTCCTCCGTCGTGGTGAAATACGCGCATGAAGGGGAAGAATCACTGAAGAAAGTAGTCTGGGAAATGAATGATATCACGCAGAAGGTAAATGATACAGAGATGCAGATTCGCGAGTTGGGGAACCGTTCGGAAGCGATTAAAGGAATTATCGGTACCATCCATGAAATTAGCGAACAGACGAACCTGCTTGCGTTGAATGCGGCGATTGAGGCGGCACGCGCCGGTGAGCAGGGCAAAAGCTTTGCGGTCGTGGCTCAGGAAGTTCGCAAGCTGGCTGAACAGTCCGGCAGGTCGGCGAGCGAGATTGCCGCACTTATCTCTGATATTCATACTAAAATCGGTACAGCGGTCTCCTCTATGGGAGAAAGCAGCAAAGCAGTATCGGAAGGCCGTTATGTAGTGGAAGAAGCAGGTCAGGCATTTTCTAACATTCTAAAAGCTATCGCCGATTTGAATAAGCAGATTGAGCTCGTTACGGCATCTTCGGAGACGATTTCCGAAGGAACGGAGCGCATTGTACGCCAGGGTGACGAGATTTCCCGACTGGCTTCCATCGCTGCGGCAGATACGCAGGAGGTTGCCGCGGCTTCCCAGGAGCAGACCGCCACGATGGAGGAGATTAATGCCGCCTCCGAAATGCTGGCAAAGATGGCGGAGGAGTTGCAGGCACATGTCAACCGCTTTAAAATTTCATAGCGTGTAGCATTCCGTCTTTTAATTAGCTAGAATGAGAAAAAGGGGGCGGGAGGTGAAAAAATGGATTACGTAGATCGCAATCGTGCTTCTTTTGATAAACTGGCGAATCAGGCGGGCATGAAGTGGCGTCATCGGGAGCTGACCATGCAGTTTATTTCCGGGTTTCAGATGCTTCTGGGCGGGAATCGTGTGCTTGATCTCGGATGCGGTGCAGGGCATGACGCGCTCCGATTAAAGCGCTATGATTTGCATGTGCAGGGGTTGGATATCAGCGAGGTGATGCTTGAGCAGGCCAAGCAAAAGGTGCAGGATGTCGAGTTTATTCAAGGAGATTTCCGTCATATTCCGACCGGTGATGAGCTGTATGACGGTGTATGGGCGAATGCCTCGCTGATATATTTAACCAAAGAAGATTTGCATAAAGCGCTTGATGAAGTGTACCGGGTATTGAAGCCCGGCGGCGTTTTTTTCTCTTCGTATCGACTTGGCGAAGGAGAGATAGTGATAGACAACATTTTTAATCAGCTATACGGAGAGCAGGAAATACAGAATATCCTTCGTTCGCATGGATTCCGCATTTTCGATCGCACCAACACTGGAGGGCAGGAAGAGCCCTATCTAAGCTTGTACGCCGTGAAGCAATGATTGCACTGTTTATTCTTTAGTTCATACATAAGTAGCCGTGGGAAATCCCGCGGCTATTTTTCTTTTTTGAAGCGTTGCTTGGTAAGTTTCCGGCGCTTGTTGCGAATCTCAAACCGTTCTGCGGCAGTTTTATAGTTCCAGCGTTCTTCTTCCGTTTCGGGAAGAACAGGAGGAACCGTTGTGGGTTTGCCGTCGTCATCGAGAGCCACAAACGTTAGGTACGCTTGCGAAGTCAGGCGCCGTTCTCCGGTCAGCAGATTTTCCGCTTCTACTTTCACATAAATCTCCATGGAAGTATGGTGAGTCCAGGACACGTACCCTTCCAGGCAGATGGCTTCTCCGGTACGGATAGGCGAAAGAAAGTCCAGGCTATCGCTTGATGCGGTGACTACCTGCCTGCGGCAGTGTCGCATGGCGGTGATGCTGGCGACCTTATCAATATAAGCCATGACATTCCCGCCAAAGATTGTTCCATGGTAGTTCGTATCCGGAGGGAGGACAATGTCCGTCATAATCGTGCGTGACTCGCTCGTTTTTTTGCCTTGCAAATAGTTTCACCTCGTTTTATTAAAATGTAGGCAAGCACCCAATTTCCCGCCTCTAGGCATGTGTCGTGTCTTATCGTTTCATGGGTGAATACAGTGTAGCAGATTGATAAATAATTCAATATGAATGGAGGACGTTACACGTGCATTACTATCCTTACCCAATGGGTGAAGTCCAGACGATGGACGTAGAAGTGGTTAAATGTCACTATCACATCGAGAAGATGAAATATTACGAGTACAAGTGTCACAAATATGCACACCGTAAAAAATACTACAAGAGATATTATAAACGTTATTGTTACCACAGGAAAATGTATGAATACTATCAGAAAAAAGGTTATAGTATGCCGTATGGCTACGGACCGATAGTACCGGCACCACCTGTACATGGAGCACAAGCTATGGCGCCCCAGGCCTATCCGGCCGCCAAGGGCAAATGCCGTGAAAGCTCTAGCTGTTGATTCATGCGTAATAGTAAAGAAAAACGAGCCGTCCGTGCTCGTTTTTCTCATTTCCAGCCTATGTACTGATGGGCACGGGTAAACAGCGTAGGATAGACGAGAAATCCCAGAATGATGCTGGTAAGAGCGGAGGCGGCCGTAAACGAAAACATAATGAGCAACTGGTAGCGCACAGCTTCGATCGGACTGGTACCAGCAATAATAAGTCCGGTCATCATACCCGGAAGCTGGACAAGTCCTACCGTTTTCATCGAGTCGATAATCGGTATCATACCGGCGCGAATCGCTTCCCGGGTCAACCGTTCACTGGCCTGGCGGCTGGTGGCGCCGAGCGAAAGCGCGACAAGGATTTCTTCTCGCATAGACGCGGAACGCTCCCGCATCTGGTTCAGCAGCAGGGATGAGACGATCATACAGTTACCGATGACCATGCCGCTAACGGGAATGATGGATTTCGGTTCCCATTTAATCATATCCAGTCCAAGCATGGTCCCTATTGTAACCGCAGTGACAGCGGCAATGGTAAAAAAGATGCGCGCAAACACATGCGGCACGCCTCTGCCCCGCTTGGCGGAGCTGCGGGCGGCAACGAATACCATGACAAGCAGCATGCAGCCGATAAACAACGGATGGCGGCTTGTGAAAATAAATTCCAGAACATATCCGACTGCGACCAACTGGATCATAGCGCGTATAGTACCAGTGAACATATCGCGTTCCAGGCCGAGGCGGAGACGCAGCGAGAGCAGCATGGCGATGAAGACAAAGCCGGTCGTGGCGAGTGTGGTAACGATGCTCATGGTGCAACCAGTACCTCCAAACATCCGTCTTCCAAATGCCATGTGACGTTCCCTAAGCGTTTCGCTTGTTCCGGCGAATGGGTAATCCATAATACGGTATGTCCTGCCTCATGATAGGCGCGGATTTCCTGCTCGATATGTTTTGTGCTCTTCTCATCGAGAGCCGATGTCGGCTCATCAAGCAGAAGGATATCAGGCTCCAGGGATAGGGAGCGTGCAATATTGACGCGCTGTTTTTCGCCGCCGGACAGATCTCCGATACCGCGTGACAGATACTTTTCGGAAAGAGCCACCCGGCGCAGCAGGCTGCTCATATACTCTTCCGTGATACTATCTCCCGCAAGCCTGGCCGGATACGATAGATTGTCGGCCACTGTACCCGGAAAGAGAACAGGGGATTGAAAGACATAGTGGACTTTGCGGCGCAACCTGGGCGGATCCCATTCGAGAAGCGGTTTGCCCAGATAAACAATCCGTCCTGCGTCAGGCTCCTCAAGACGGGTCAGCAGACGGAACAACGTACTTTTTCCTGTACCGGACGGGCCGGTAATGGTAATAAACGCTCCTTTGGCTATTGTTACGCTTACGTCTTTGAGTGGTGTGGAGCGGTAGTGGGGTGTATGGTACGATTTAAAGACATGGTGCAGTTCAAGCACCGGTTCGCTCGTCATAACAGGGTATCCTCCTCTCGAGTAACTGTTTGATTTTTCATATCATGCATACGTATAGTATAGTATATTTAACTTTTATTTTGCGGAAAGGAAGAATCGTTTGGACATTACCTTAGCACAGCAATACATATGGAAGGTAACGTATCGCCTTGTGACCGAGGAAGAGTATACGGTACTCGGGGCCGGAGAAGAGATGATTGAGCTGTTGCGGCAGAAGGGGAGGGAACTGCGCTATGTGCAGCTTCGACTGGCCGATTTTCTCTGGGGAGCTACATTAGGATATGATGTGCGGGATGGCGCCGCACGCCTTGAAGATATCCGAAGGCAAGCAGGTGCCAGAAGCATCCAGGGGCAGATTGTGTATATATGTTACGAACCGGTAGCGGAAAGTATGCGAGACGCTTTGCAGGCGGAAGAAGGGATTCATGAACAACAGGTATCGTTGCATGTAGCCGGATATGGTTTGGAAGAGGGGAGATGGATTCGGAAAGCCGGGGACGGATTCAGCAGGTCCGATCTGTTTACCGGTACGCCATTCGGTGAAGAAGAACCTCCCGCCTCCTATTGGATGCGTAGCATTGAACAGATGGAAGCCGAGCGTGAGCAAGAGATGCGCGCCACATTCTTCTATGGCAAACCTCGCTTTACGTATCTATTTCTTATCATGATTATTGCCGTGTTTATTTTGATGGAGCTAAGCGGGGGCAGCCAGGACCCGCGGGTACTCTTGCTATTCGGAGCGAAGTTTAACCCGCTTATTCTCGCCGGGGAATGGTGGCGCTTCATAACACCTATGTTTCTTCATATCGGGTTTATGCATATTCTGTTCAACGGTGTCGCCCTTTACTCGCTGGGTGCGCTGGCGGAGCAAATCTACGGTTCGGCACGTTTCCTGGTCATTTATATGCTGTCCGGCATTAGCGGTGTAGTCAGCAGTTTTGCGTTTTCGGATAATATTTCGGCCGGCGCATCCGGCGCGATTTTCGGCTTGTTTGGCGCGATGCTGTATTTCGGTACACAAAATAAGGAACTGTTTTTCCGCACGTTGGGAACTAACATTTTAGTTGTGCTGGGTATCAACCTGGCCATCGGTTTTTTATCACCCGGCATCATCGACAATTATGCGCATCTGGGAGGACTGGTAGGAGGCTTTCTTGCTTCCACACTCGTAGGGCTTCCCAAACATCGTTCACGCGCCTGGATAAAAGCGGGGGCAACTGCGCTTCTTCTTTTCCTGCTCTGGTGGGGCATACAGGCCGGAGGGCTTGTGTTGTAAGCCACGAACAACAGGATGGTTGTGCATCGCCCCCGTGATAAATCCTGGATAAGCCTTCCCCCTTGGTAAAATGTCCGATATAATGAAAAATTGAGAGTGATTTTTCATGGGAAAAGGGGTAGGAGTCTTATGAAACAATTTAAAGACAGCATATACAAGTTGATCGTCGAAACGTCCACCAATCTTCCGCCGGATGTGCGCCGCGCGGTGGCAAACGCAAGAAAGAAAGAGAATGCCGGTACACGCGCTGCGCTCTCACTGACAACCATTGCGCAAAACATTGAGATGGCTGAAACGAACGTCTCCCCGATCTGTCAGGACACCGGTATGCCGACATTTGAAGTACATACGCCGGTAGGAGCCAATCAGATTGAGATGAAGAAAGCCATTCTTGAAGCGGTTGAATTGGCGACGAAAGAAGCGAAACTTCGCCCGAACTCCGTTGATTCGTTGACAGGCGAAAACAGCGGAACGAATCTTGGACCGGGCACGCCGGTCATTCACTTCGAGCAGTGGGAAAAAGACGAAATCGAAGTAAAGCTTATTCTAAAAGGTGGCGGCTGTGAGAATAAGAACATCCAGTACAGCCTGCCGATGGAAATTGAAGGCCTCGGCAAAGCGGGCCGCGATTTGGACGGCATTCGCAAATGCATTCTGCACAGCGTATACCAGGCGCAGGGCCAGGGCTGTAGCGCCGGTTTTATTGGTGTGGGCATCGGCGGTGACCGCACAAGCGGATACGCGCTCGCTAAAGAGCAATTGTTCCGTAAGGTTGATGATGTAAATCCGAACCCGCAACTGGCGGAGCTTGAAGACTATATTATGGAAAAAGCGAACGAGCTCGGTATCGGCACGATGGGCTTTGGTGGCGAAACGACGTTGCTCGGCTGTAAAATCGGTGCCATCAACCGTCTTCCGGCCAGCTTCTTCGTATCGGTTGCCTATAACTGCTGGGCGTTCCGCCGTCAGGGTGTAGCCATCGATCCGGCCACCGGCGAAATCAAAGAATGGTTGTACAAAGAAGGAACGGCAGATTTACATGAAGGCGTACAACAGCCTGAACAAACGGAAGAACGCCGTGAAGTTGTGTTGCAATATCCGATTACGGAAGAGCAAATTCGCAGCCTGAAAGTTGGAGACGTGGTCATTATCAACGGTCTCATCCATACCGGTCGTGATGCATTCCACAAATACATGATGGATCATGACTGTCCGGTTGATTTGAACGGCGGTGTGATTTACCACTGTGGTCCCGTTATGTCCAAAGACGACAGTGGAGAATGGCATGTGAAAGCGGCAGGCCCGACGACAAGTATTCGTGAGGAGCCCTACCAGGCTGACATTATGAAGAAATTCGGTATTCGCGTCGTCATCGGTAAAGGCGGCATGGGTCCGAAAACGTTGAAAGGCCTACAGGAGCACGGCGGCGTCTACCTCAATGCAATCGGTGGTGCGGCGCAATATTATGCAGATTGTGTCAAAAAAGTGGAAGGCGTCGATTTTCTTGAATTTGGTATTCCAGAAGCGATGTGGCATTTGCAGGTGGAAGGCTTTGCCGCCATCGTTACGATGGATTCGCACGGCAACAGTCTGCATGCCGATGTAGACAAAACCTCGTTTGAGAAATTGTCTTCATTTGCCGAACCGGTGTTTAGTTAATACGAATTTTGTCGAATCAGGAAAG
>NZ_BJXX01000137.1 GCF_007991215.1 Aneurinibacillus danicus | reverse complement strand
AAAAGAATGCAGCCGGGCTCCTGGGCTCCTGCCCATGTGTGCTACGGAGCGGGCGATCGTTCTGTACTCGTTCGTATTCCGGAAAAGCGAAGAACCCGACGTTTCGAATATCGCGGTGCGGATGGAACCTGCAATCCGTATCTTCTCGCTGCTTGCTTGGTCGCCGCCGGTCTTCACGGCATTCAAAATCAGATGGACCCGGGTGAGCCGGCAGATATTGATGTCAGCAGGCTCAGTGACATGCAATTGAAGGAAAAAGGCATTACCTGGACCCCACGGAGCCTAAAGCAAGCGCTCGATTATCTAGCGGAGGATACCATTTTAGCGGAGACGATTGGCCGTTCAATCTGGGAGGAGTTCATTAAAATTAAAAGAACGGAGTGGGACAAATATTCTCGATATGTGAGCGAATGGGAACGAAGCATATTCAGTTCGAGATTTTAAGCTAGAGGACGGGTTTCCGTCCTTCTTTCATGAAAGGAGAGAAGCGAATGAGAATCCATTATATTAAATAAGTCACCCTGATCTAAGTACATTCCCTAAATATAGTACATAGGATAATTTTATAAATCTGTGAAGGGAATGAGAAAAATGTACAATGTTCCTTATATGTATCCATATCCTTATTACGTTAACGTATCAATGTATAACTATGGAAGACCTGTTTACTGGACCACTCTTAATGAGATAGGGCATGCTAAACGATTGGGTTTTGTACAATCGTCAAAGGCAATAGATAAAACGAAATTAAAAGATTATGGACCAGAACCGTTTGTAGTGAATATCAATGAGGCTACGAAGCGAAACAATACGTTTCGTACCGCTTTATGGACAGGAAATCATTTGCAAGTTACATTGGTGAGTCTCAATGTTGGCGAAGATATCGGTTTGGAAATTCACCCTAACGTTGATCAATTCTTACGTATTGAACAAGGTCAAGGGATTGTTCAAATGGGCAAGAGTAAAGATAATTTAAACTTTGAAAGAAAAGTCTATGATGACTCTGCCATTATGATACCTGCTGGAACATGGCACAATGTAACCAATACAGGTAATATCCCGCTAAAACTTTACTCGATCTATGCACCTCCACAACATCCACATGGTACTGTACATGTAACAAAAACCGATGCTATGGCAGCTGAATAAAACTACTGTGAAGAAGAACGTGGTTGCAAAAATATATTATTAGAATTGTTCTTGCAAAATTAGAGATTATATGTTTGTTATTCGAGCGTTTTGCATACACGAAATGAAAAAGAGCCACCGATAGGATTTTCCTCTAACGGAACACCACGCTGCTCCATGGGTTTTGACATGGCATATTGAGGAGCAGACAAACGGTACGTAAAGTTTCGCTGTCCTCATGCCGTTGGGAATGTGACTGTCCACATGGTTCTGCGTGGTGCTCTTCTTACTTATTACGGAATGGTTGTTAAGGTGAATCCAAATGACGACCTGCTTTGTTTTTGTGTTCCTCATCGGGCTGCCCGTATGCTGTAAAGCCTTATCTTTTCGTTACAAATCTTTTGTAGTTTTTTATACGAGGGATAACTTTACTATCTCCCAACAATAGTTCCTTTTCACTAATAATCCATGTATGGCCTTTAGAGTTCTTTCTTCGGACGACAACAAAATTATGTCTTCTCCCAGAGAAAATCCTGAAGCCTTTTGCCTTAGCGTCCCTACAAAATTTATCGTCTTCGCCAATATTTCGATTTTGAAAGCGCACTCTCTTAAAAACATTTCTTTTAATAACCAGGGTAGCGCCAGGAAGGATAGACACAAATTTATTTTCATCTCTGGGAAAACGGAGGATAAGAACTTTCGCTCCACTAAGCCAGGCATAATGCGCACGTTTCCCAACGATATCCGCGTTTGTTTTCTTGAATACATTCATAGCATCAGTTAAATAGGAGGGAGCGTAGTAATCATCATCGTCAAATTTCGCAATATAACTATATCTGGCTTTCTTTACTCCAAAATTCAAACATCTCCCTAAAGAAGTTTTTTCCGGTAGTTGATAAACCGATACATTTTTATATTTTTTCGCCATGCTCCTGTATTTTTCAATTTTTATGCGATCTTTGTTCAAAATGATGATGAGCTGCTTCTTCTTCCAGTTTTGTCTGTTATAATTCCTAAACAGGTTGTCTATAAATTCGGCGCGCTTCGTACAGGTAATGACAGAAACACCTTTTATATTGGTTTTTACTTTTACGTTTATATCGACCAATGGTTTCCTCCTTTCGTGGATCAGCATAAGACATGTATCCTTGTACTATATTGAATATGAGTGATATGAAAGAATGGAAACGGCATATTTACCGGATATGGCGCGGAAATTGCTATACATTTGACAGGTATTTAACCGGACGTGCAGAAAAATTCTTATTAGGGGTAGCGTCAGGAAAATGCGGATTTACAACGTTGACAAAAACCCTATATTTTGTTTGTCAGCACTTTTTACGACTGCTTTTGTAACTCTATCTTTTTATTCATGAGCATTCATCACCTTCATAAATAAGGAAGAATCCACATTGCCACCTGTAATGATACAAAGCACGTTTTTATTAGCGATATCTGGAACTTGATTCTGTAATAACGCTGCAATCGTTACAGCACTAGAGCCTTCAATTATATAACGATGATTTATCGCCATCCACTTCATCGCATATGCAATGCTTTCTTCGCTAACTAATATACTTCCATCTACTCTTGAAAAAGCAAGCTGTAAAGGGGCTTCATGGATGCCGCCATAAATCCCATCAGCGATTGAAGCTTGATAAGTCACATCGACCATTCTTCCGGCCATGAATGATTCATGCCATGCCGGGGAGGCCTCGCTTTGTACTCCAATTACTTGCACGTCAGGATTCATCGCTTTTGCAGCAGTAGCAATTCCATTTAAAAGCCCACCACCACCGACTGGTACTAAAATGACATCAAAATCTGGTTTTTCAAGCATAGCCTCTAGACCAATCGTACCTTGACCAGCCATTGTAATTACGTCATTAAATGCATGAATAAACGTTCTGCCCGTTTCCTTCGCTAATTGCTCCGCATGTTTTTCTGCCTCATCATAGGTAGCACCATACTGTACTATTTCTCCACCAAATCTTTGAATGCCACTTATTTTTGCTTGTGCTGTATTTTCTGGAACGACTACAAGTGCAGAAGTATCAAATAAAGAAGCTGCATAGGAAACTGCCTGTGCATGGTTACCAGAAGAGGCTGTGATGACTCCTTTACTTTTCTCCTGATTTGTTAATGTTGAAATTTTACTAAGTGCACCTCTTGCTTTAAAAGAACCCGTCTTCTGGAGATTTTCTAATTTAAAATAAACATTTGAAGATAGTCGTTCATACAAACTATCCGAAAAAACCAAAGGCGTTTCGATAATATGATTTTTAATACGATTTTTAGCCTGAATAATGTCAGAAATAAATAATTCCATTCATTAAAACCTCGTTTCTTTTTCTGAATATGCACCGATTATAAAACGATGCTGTAACCTGTTGTCTTTCTCTTTTGTTAATAATAACAAAGCCATATAACTAGCTACAATGCTAGCCATATGGCTCATTATTTTTTATTACATACTTTTTGGAATACGTTTTTCTTCACCGTAAATACTACACGTAGGTTCATCTCTGTCTTTATCCGGTCTTCCACCTGCATTTTACGATTTAGGTTTGTGTTTATACGTCAAACAATTACGTAAGTTGGAAATCCGCATAAAGGCGGAGGTAGATACTGCCTTATTTGAATGGGCAGTTAGATTGCTGACCGGCCAGGTTGCTTAACTGTTGAGTAGGAATGTTAAACTGCTGCGCTGGTGCGTTTTGTGTATTGTCAGTATGATTGCCCATAAATTTTTGGAATAAGTTTCCAAGTTGTCCGCGATCAGCGAAATTTGGTTGTTGCGTTACGGCGTCAGAAGTTAGGTTTTGGAATCCGGTAGTGAATGGGCAATTTGCTGCGCTTGCACTTCCTGCACCAAATGTAAATAGGGATGTACCGAGAATAGTAACGGTTGCCAGTAGCTTTTTCAATTTCTTTCACTCCTTAGCTAAAATTTGTTGTTGCTAACTCTTTTTCTATCCTAACATACAAGTATCCGGATTTTTGCTGGTAAATATTTTTTCCGGCTTGGTAAATATTTTTTGTTGATTATGCAAATCTTTGCGAGCAATTCTTTTGACGTAATTTTTGCAGTCTTAAAACAGCTATTGATGAAACGAACAAAACAACTGCTGCTTTTGTTGCGGAGTTAGCGCATTTTCCGCAAAAGGGAATAGGACATTTTCTTCTTTCGTAAAATGCAGCAGCAGAATCTGGCAGGCGTCCATCAAATGGGTGGCTGCCTCTTTCGCGTCCGCTGACGGCGAGGAAGAAAGTTCTTCAAATACGGCGAGTTGACGCTTTGCTTCTTCGTGCTCGTATTCCATTACCTGTACCGGACCGAAATTGTCCCCCATTTCTTTCTTTAGCAGGGTAAACAGACCGTTTTCCTCTTTTTCGGAATGAAGTTCAAGCTGCAGCTTGAATTTTTGTTCCTTCATAAAAAGGGTCAGGAGCGCCTGCAATATTTCTGGGTCTTGAGCAGGTGCATCGCTGTTGAGAAGCTGTCCGGCTTCTTTGATGAGTTCGCGCATTTGCTGGCGGAGCGGTTCATGCTCGTCGAGTAATTGTTGAATGGCCGGGGAGTAGGAGGCGGGCGGGCTGGACATATTGTGGCATGGAGAAGTGTGGGGTTCAGAGAACATGGATATTTCCTCCTTACATAGATAGCTGTTTGGTTTGTATCTTTATCATACAAACTTTTCCGGAGGGGGGCTGTGACTATAATCACATAATAACTAAGAAAAATAAGGCGAAAAAGTAATAGATACATATACGTTTTCCTGGGTTGATTTGCTGAATTCTTCCTTCTTTCCTTATAATAAACAGTGACTGCAATCGACAGAGAGAGAATGGAGGAGAAGAAATGGATTGTCCGTTCTGTGCAATGCCTGCGGAACAAATGGTGTTAGAAAATGAGCATGCGAAAGCATTCTTTGATAAATATCCGGTCCAGAAAGGACATTTGCTGATTGTCCCTAAGCGACATATCGCGAATTACTTTGAGGCGACAGAAAAAGAAATCCTGGCGATTCATCGATTGTTACAAGAAGGGAAGGGAAGGCTGGATCAAGAGTTTGCGCCGGACGGCTACAACATTGGCGTAAATGTAGGCCTGTACGGCGGCCAGACCGTTATGCATCTGCATGTTCACCTGATTCCGCGCTACAAAGGCGACGTTGCCGACCCGCGCGGCGGCATCCGTAAAGCGATTCCAAACCTTGTGCCGTATCCGCCGGAGGAAAAGGAGAGGAATCATGCCGACCTATACGCGCACAGAAAGCGGAAGAACGGGGTAGATTTACGCGCGGGATCGTATTGTTTGAGGTGAAAGAATGAACAAAATCCGACTGGTAACCTCACGGGCCATTGATCAGATTATCCAGGAGATGGAGCGAGCGTCCACCATTTATATTTTGACGTCTTTTGCGATGAAATCCGGAATAGAATTGCTGGTACCTTATTTGCGGCAGGCAAAGGAGCGGGGAGCAGAAATAAAGCTGCTGACCGGTGACTATCTGTTTATTACGCAGCCGGAAGCATTGAAGATGATTTCTGAGATGGAAGATGTGCTGGAAGCCCGATTGTGGCGAAGCGGCGGTGTTTCGTTTCATTCACCGTCTGCACTTCCGGTATACGAAGAGGCGTCTGAAGCGTATATGGCGCTGTTTTACCATGAAAATACTGTTCCGATTAATCAGGAGACGGCAGCGGAATACGAACGATCGTATAAGGAGTACCATTGGAAGCATCCGAATTTGGTAGATACATGGACACAAAAAGAAGAGTTGGATTTGATGTTTGCTCCGAAAAATCATGGTGAAGCGGAACAGGTGGGCGAACCGGGGGCGTCCTATGAAACGGGTAAGGTGCTGCAGCCGCGCGAAGTGCAGGTAAGAGCGCTGGAAGAACAGCAGAATACGAGGGAAGAAGAGTACAGTAAAGCGATGGTCGTGATGGCGACCGGACTTGGGAAAACGTATCTCGCCGGTTTTTTTGCGCGTGGATTTAAGCGGGCCTTGTTTATCGCCCATCGTGAAGAGATTCTGAACCAGGCCATGCGATCCTGGCAGCGGGTTATGCCGGAGAAAACGCACGGGATTTATAATAGCAAAAGCAAAGAGGGGGAGGCAGACTGCGTGTTCGCTTCCATTTATACGCTGGCTCGCCAGCGTCATCTTACCCAATTTGCTCCCGGAGATTTCGATCTAATCGTAGTGGATGAGTTTCATCATGCGGCGGCCGACCTATCTGGAGGCACATTTGTACAGTGGTGGCGACGGGACTGTCTATCGACAGGAGTTTGGCTCCTACCTTGGATTTCTTTACCGGGTGAATGAGTTTACGGAAGAAGAAGCAGAGATTTTTTGGAAATATAAAGAATGGTTCGGTGAAGTCGAAAAGACAGCAATGAATAAGAGTTATAAAATGGTACTTTTACTTGCAATGCTTGAGAGAGGACCGCTGTCTTGGGAGCAGCCGGTGCAGGCGAGGGAGATTGTGAGGTTCTTCTATGATTATCTGACGGCGGAGTCTTATCGACTTCGGGCGGAAGCAAGAGATAGGCAAACGAAGCAGTTGCTTTCCCAATACGATGAAGAGAGGATAGCTCGTTTGATTCGGGAAATGCCGATGGATAAATGGAGTGGGAGTTCGAAAGGGTTAGTGGCGGTGGAAAGGGAACATTTTTCTATCAAGCTGGAGTTGCTTCCTCACGAAAGGGAGAAAGTTTTTGAATGGACCAGGCAAATCTGCGAATTTCGCCTCCATCATTATTTTGAAAGAAGATAATAGCGTGATGTATGAAACTCCCCCCTGGAAACAGTCTGTTATTCCGGGGGAGTTATCATGTACGGCAGGTGCATTCACACAACTCCTCTCTTACGCGACCTGCTCGTTGTCTATTACCTGATTCGTTAGTTTTTGATTCTTTCTTTCCAAGAGCAAGGATACAAGTGTTCCCCCAATCAATCCCCAAAAAGGAGCCCCAATTTGAAAAATAGAAATCCCTGAGATTGTAATCATAAAGGAGAACAATGCGCCCATTTTATAATGTGAGGAGAAGCTCATATGTAATGAATCGATCAAAACGCCGATCATCGCTAGCCCGCCAAGTAATTTAATTAATGAAGACGGAACAAGATGGGGAATCGAGGCGGCGAAAGGGGCAAATAACGCCAGTAAACAGGATAACAGTCCCAGCACAATCGCCGCTGCATAACGCCGGTCCTTCTCCTGGGAATGATCCGTAGAAAGGATCGCCGTCATCGGACCGGCAATACAAGCCGAATGTGCCCCCAGAAAACCGTTCACAATCGAACCTAGCCCGCTCCACGAAGTCATAGAATTGACAGGGGGCTTGTAGCCTGCGCTTTGTAAAACAGCGATCCCCTGCGCATTTTGAATAGCGATAATGGTAAGAACAAGCGGAAGAACAAGCTCTCCTATGGTAGCCATGTCAAACGCCGGCATATACCACTGGGGCTTAGCAACAGAAAAAATGGCTTTGCCTGAATGAACACCGGGTACAATATACAGCATAATCACTGCAGAAAGGATCGCCCCAAGAATCGGTGGAAATTTTTTGGCGAGCCCTCGAAAACAGGAAAACACAAAAAAAACGAATAACGGAACCCCATTAAGTATGGGATTTTCTAGAACAGAATGAAAAATATCGGTTCCAAACGGAAGAAGGACGCCGGATACCATCCCCATCATGACCGGCATAGGCAGAATTTTCATCAGTTTATGTATAGCTCCTGATAACCCAAGAAGAAGCGTGACGATTCCTACGACCACATAAGCACCGATCACCTGCTCATACGTATGGTGGGATAACGATGCTCCAACCAAAATCGCTCCAGGAATCGAAAAGGCATAGCCGATAGGCTGCCGGTAATAAAAGGACAAAATCACCGTTAACAAACCACCTACCCCATAAATGGCAAAAATCCAGGAGGTAATTGTATCCGCACTCAGGTTTCCCTTAGAAGCCGCTTGTAAAACAATTAACAAAGGACCGGTTGCACCAAAAATCCAGGAAACCAGCCCATTCGATATGTTTCCAACGGACAAATGCCGGGGAAATTCAAATACATTTTGTTTCCACAATTTATATCCACCCTTTCTCTTATTACACTAGTAAGTTTATAGCAACTCAGACTATAATCAAAATATATATTTCGCATAGCATTTATGCGTTCTATTTATGAATGAGAGGGTATAAACAAATGGATATACGACAATTACAGTACTTTATTGAAGTTGCCAAACATAAAAGCTTTACACGGGCTGGCGAGAATCTTCATGTTACACAGCCCAATATCAGCCGAATGGTTAAAAGCCTGGAGGAAGAGCTGGGGATTGCCCTTATCGACCGCTCGACTAAGCAACTTCATCTGACCGACGCAGGAAAAATCGTATACGAAGAAGCCAAAAAGGTCGTGCAAATTCTGGATCATTTATCCATTAAGCTCTCTGACCTAATGAACATTCAACAGGGAAAGATTAAAATCGGCCTTCCTCCGATTATTGGTGCCAAATTCTTTCCGAAGATTTTAGCCGAATTTCACGCTTCCTATCCTAAAATCACCTGTGAACTCATTGAATATGGCAGCAAAAAAGTTGAACAGGAAATCAGTGCCGGAAACCTGGATTTAGGGGCTGTAGTACTTCCAGTGGAAGAAACACGTTACCATTCTGTTCCCTTTGTCCACGAGGAAATTTGTCTACTTGTTCATCGCGACCATCCCTTAGCGGGTAAAACTGAGGTTTTCCTGCGGGATTTGCAGCATGAATCCTTCATCCTGTTTCGTGAAGATTTTACCATGCACGATCGAATTATTAATGAATGTATCCGCGAGGGCTTTCATCCAAAGATCATATACGAAAGTTCTCAATGGGATTTTATTCGGGAAATGGTGGCAACCAATCTTGGTGTATCTTTGCTGCCTAAAACCATCTGCGAGGAAGTCGATCCTGCGCAGATTCATGTCATTCCTGTCCAGCCCTCGATCCCCTGGAACGTTTCCATCATATGGCGAAAAGAACGGTACCTTTCCTTTGCAGCCCGGGAATGGATTCGGTTTACCTGTAAGTATTTACATCAGCCGTTCCCTCTTGAATAACCAACAGCAAAGGCACAAAAGGTTTTTATCTTTCCCCTTCATTGTTGTTATAGAACAAAGCAATGCGATTTTGAAGTCAATCATCGTTGTGAAACAGTGACCTGTGTGTTTGTAGCATGGTTTATTTCTAGGAAGATACGGGCTATAAGGAGTGTTTTTAGCGAATTTACAAGATTGGGCGAAAAAAAGTGTTGCGTAAAGAGAAAGTCTGTATTATATTAATAAGCATAATAAACAATTGTTATATTACAGTTTCTTAGAAATTTATGATTTGGCCGGCAATGAATTTTCAAAAAACTCTTGTTGTTGTCGAATATCTGTATTATAATCAGGTCATAAATCGAAAACTGTTATATAACTATTTTGGAAAACATCGGACGAATAGGAGGTTATACGTCATGGGTACGAAAACATACCCGGCAGGCATTGAGGTTCGCGGTCCTGTATCGGAAGCGTACGACGAGATTCTAACGCCGGAGGCTCTGGAATTTGTAGCGAAGCTGCACAGACAATTCAACCAGCAACGAATCTCTCTGCTGCAGAGACGGGAAGAAAGACAAAAAGAAATCGATGCAGGCAAAATGCCGGATTTCTTGCCAGAGACCAAACATATCCGTGAAGGACAATGGACGATTGCACCTCTACCGGTCGACCTGCAAGACCGGAGAGTCGAGATTACGGGACCTGCCGGCGATCGCAAAATGGTTATCAATGCCTTCAACTCCGGAGCTAAGATGTTCATGGCGGACTTCGAGGATGCCAATTCACCCACCTGGAGCAACACGATTGAAGGCCAGATTAACCTAAGGGATGCCATCAATAGAACGATAGAATTTGTAAGCCCTGCAGGGAAGCATTACACATTAAAGGAAAACCCTGCGACATTGATTGTCCGCCCGCGGGGCTGGCACCTGGAGGAAAAACACGTACTGATTGACGGAGAGCCTGTTTCCGGTAGTTTGTTCGACTTTGGTCTGTACTTCTACCATAATGTGCAGACGCTGCTGGAAAACGGCACAGGCCCCTACTTTTATCTGCCGAAGATGGAGAGCCATTTGGAGGCACGGCTCTGGAATGACGTGTTTGTTATGGCGCAGAACGAATTGGGAATCGCGCAGGGCACAATCAAAGCCACTGTTCTTATCGAGACAATTTTGGCAACATTCGAAATGGATGAAATATTGTACGAACTGCGTGAGCATTCAGCCGGTTTGAATTGCGGTCGCTGGGATTATATATTCAGCTACATAAAAAAATTCCGGAATCAACCGCATATTATTCTCCCGGACCGTGCAGCCGTGACGATGACAGTGCCGTTCATGGACGCGTATACGCAGTTAACCATTAAAACGTGTCACCGGCGCAATGCCCCGGCCATCGGTGGAATGGCAGCCCAAATTCCGATCAAAGGAGATCCGGAAGCAAATGAAGCGGCCTTCAACAAAGTTCGCGCAGACAAGGAAAGGGAAGCGAAAAACGGTCACGATGGAACATGGGTGGCGCATCCGGGATTGGTTCCGGTAGCGATGGAGGTTTTTAACGAGATCATGCCGACCCCGAACCAAATTGATAAAAAACGTGAAGATGTCCAGGTAACCGCTGCCGATCTTCTCGCGGTACCTGAAGGAGAGATTACGGAGGAGGGGCTTCGCACCAACATCAGTGTAGGAGTTCAATACATTGAAGCATGGCTTGGCGGAGCCGGTGCCGTTCCGATTTTCAATCTGATGGAAGATGCGGCGACAGCGGAAATCTCCCGTGCGCAAGTATGGCAGTGGATTCGTCATCCGAAGGGAATCCTTAACGATGGACGCAAGGTAACAGCCGAGTTATTCGAGGAGCTGCTTGCAGACGAATTGCTGAAGATTAAAAAAGCGGTTGGCGGAGACAATTATCATTCGGGTAATTACCAGTTGGCGAGTGAGTTGTTTTCCAAGCTTATCCTCGATGATGAGTTCGAAAACTTCTTAACGCTTCCTGGTTATAAATATCTTACTTAAAAATTTGAAAGGGTGGATAGAGATGGTAGAACATTACGCACAACAATTAGAAGAGAGTTGGAAAGACAGCCGTTGGAGAGGGATTGAAAGACCATATTCAGCCGAGGATGTCATCCGGCTCCGTGGCTCCGTTCAAATTGAATATACACTGGCTCGTATGGGAGCTGAGCGTCTCTGGAACCTGGTCAACACAGAGGACTATGTGAATGCGCTGGGTGCTTTAACCGGAAATCAAGCCGTACAACAGGTAAAGGCGGGCTTAAAAGCCATTTACTTAAGCGGCTGGCAGGTTGCAGCTGACGCAAACCTTTCCGGAAATATGTATCCTGACCAAAGTCTGTATCCGGCAAACAGTGTGCCGCATGTGGTAAAGCGCATCAATCAGGCGCTGCAGCGGGCGGATCAAATCCATCATTCTGAAGGCAAAAATGACATCAATTGGTTTGCTCCTATCGTTGCCGATATGGAAGCAGGATTTGGCGGCTCATTAAACGTATTCGAACTGACGAAAGCCATGATTGAAGCGGGTGCGGCAGGCGTTCACTTAGAAGACCAATTATCCTCTGAAAAGAAATGCGGCCATCTGGGCGGAAAAGTTCTGCTTCCGACGCAAACCGCGGTACGCAACCTGATTGCTGCACGTTTGGCTGCCGATGTCATGGGCGTTCCTACGGTATTGATCGCAAGAACGGACGCCAACGCAGCAAACCTGATTACAAGCGACGCTGATCCGTATGATGCACCGTTCATTACCGGTGAGCGTACGCCGGAAGGCTTCTATCGTACCAAAGCAGGTCTTGATCAGGCGATTGCAAGAGGTCTTGCATATGCGCCGTATGCTGACATGATTTGGTGCGAAACGTCCGAGCCGAATGTCGAAGAAGCAAGACGTTTCGCCGAAGCTATTCACGAACAGTTCCCTGGCAAATTGCTCGCATACAACTGCTCGCCTTCCTTCAACTGGAAGAAAAAATTGGATGATGAAACGATTGCGAACTTCCAAATTGAACTGGGTAAAATGGGGTACAAATTCCAATTCGTTACGCTGGCAGGATTCCATGCCCTCAACTACAGCATGTTTGAGTTAGCACGTGGCTATAAAGAAAGAGGAATGGCAGCATACTCCGAACTGCAGCAAGCAGAATTTGCAGCTGAACAATACGGCTATACTGCCACAAGACATCAGCGCGAAGTAGGTACCGGCTACTTTGATGAAGTTTCCCAGGTAATTAGCGGCGGGACATCTTCAACGGTTGCACTGGCAGGTTCAACCGAAGCCGAACAATTCACGAAAGCGTAATGTACTTTTCCTATACTTCAGCACTGAGAAAAATAAAAGGTTAAACTTAAATATATCATAAAAATGAAAAATAGCAAACAGGAGGGACTTAAAATGGGATTGGAACTCGATGGAAGTATTCCTAAAAAAACGTGCAGTGAATGCGGGTGCGAAATTCAAGAGCGGTTTGAATCTTACATCCATGTTTGTGAACGGTGCATCAATAAGAAAGAAGAATAAATGGAATAAATAGAACCAGTTCGTCGTTTTAAGAAGCCCTCTTTATTCCCTGTTTTAGAAAAATAGTAAAGGTTGCGATTTCAGGATAGGGCACTCCCTATCCTGAAATTTTGTATACAAGTAGAAAACATTCACTAAGGGTAGTAGCAGGCATGCCCGCAGTGTCAGGTAAAGAGAAAGCCTGAAATAAACAGGGGTGGAAAATATGAAAAAAAAAGTTGCCATTGTCTTTCGCTTGTATGCGCAAGTATTGCTTTTATATATCCTTAGTGAAATAGGGAATTTCATTGTTGAGATTTCCCGGCTTCCTTTACCCGGAAATCTCGTAGGAATGTTGCTCCTTTTTCTCTTGTTAATTACGAAAATGATTCCCCTGCACTGGGTGAGTGAAGGCTCGTCTCTTTTACTCAAACATTTATCTTTGTTTTTCATTCCCGTGGCAGTAGGATTAATGAGCTATAAAGATCTGTTTTTACATCAGGGATGGATTTTTTTCCTTTGTATTTTATTAAGCCTGTGGATTGGAATGTATGCGACAGGAAAAGTATCCCAAACGATTGCTCTTAAGCAAGAAGATAACGTAAAAGAAAACTTGAAGAGTGGAGAACAAAGATATGGATAAATTCGTTACTTTATATACACTGGCAGTTACCATTGGCATTTATCTGTGGAGTGTACACTTAAGTAAAAAATATTCCAGTCCTTTGACGAATCCGGTTTTTCTAAGTACTCTTCTCATCATTTTCATTCTTGTACTCAGCCATATTCCTTATGCTGAGTATCAGGGCACGAAAGAAGTGCTCACTTTTTTTCTGGGGCCGGCTACGGTTGGCATTGCTGTGCCATTGTATCAACAACGAAAGGTTTTATATCAAAATCTTATTCCTTCCTTTGCCGGTATATTGGTAGGCTCTGTTGTTTGTATGCTAACAACCATTCTGACGTTAAAAGGATTACATCTATCCTCCGAAGTTGTTCGTTCGATGAGCGTGAAGACCATTACTACTCCCATCGCCATGGAAGTTGCCGGGATTATCCACGGTGATAAGGTGCTGGCTGCCATTTTTGTAGTCTTGACAGGAATGTTAGGGGCGATGACAGGCCCTTCGATAATGAACAGAATGAAAATCTATCATCCATTGTCTAGAGGTCTTGCGCTTGGGACGCAGGCACATGGCATAGGAACGGCGCGAGCGGCATCGGAAGGCGAGCTTCAGGTGGCAATCGCCGGGGTAGCCATGGGGGTTAACGGGATTTTTGTTTCGATACTTGTCCCCTCTATTGTCGTATGGATGATAAATTAACATTTTCCAAAAAGAATGCCGTCTTCTTCCTATTTCGAAATTTTTATATATAATAGAAGAATAAATTTTGCATTGATTACAGATAAGGAGTGGAAGCGATGGCAGTTAACGCAAACACCGTTATCGGATTCATCGGCACGGGTGTCATGGGTAAAAGCATGGCCGGTCACCTGATGAAAGCAGGCTACCGGGTACATATCTATAATCGAACGAAAGAAAAAGCGCAAGAGCTGATTGACGCGGGCGCCGTATGGAATGACACCGTAGCCGCACTGGCAGCGGAAGCGGATGTCATTATTACAATGGTCGGTTATCCGAAAGATGTCGAAGAGACGTATTTGGGCGAAGGCGGCATTCTGCTGCACGCCAAAGAAGATGCCTATGTTATCGATATGACGACCTCAAGCCCGATACTGGCCAAGAGAATTTATGAGGAAGCCAAAAAAAGAAACATTCATGCGCTGGACGCACCGGTATCCGGCGGTGACATCGGTGCACGTGAAGCGCGGCTCGCCATCATGGTCGGCGGCGATAAAGAGGCGTTTGATGCGATGCAGCCGATTTTTGAGAAGATGGGGACCAATATTATCCATCAGGGACCGGCCGGCTCCGGTCAGCATACGAAGATGTGCAACCAGATCGCCATTGCATCCGGTATGATCGGCGTCTGTGAGGCGATGGTATATGCGAAGCGGGCAGGCCTGGATCCGGAGAATGTGCTAAGAAGCATCTCGACCGGAGCGGCAGGCAGCTTTTCGCTTAGCAATCTGGCGCCGCGGATGCTGAAAGGCGATTTCGCACCTGGCTTTTATATTAAGCATTTTATTAAGGACATGAACATTGCGTTGGAAGCGGCGGAAGAGATGGGGATGATGACACCGGGATTGAAGTTGGCCAAGTCACTGTATGAGGAATTGGCGGCAAAAGGAGAAGAGAACAGCGGAACACAGGCGCTGTACAAGCTGATTGACGGGCAAATCTAATCCGATGGGCAGCTGGGCATTCCGGATTGAAAACGGAATGCCTTTTCTGTGTTTTTCTGTCTTTTCCTTCGTGTCACAAAAGTCAGCTGTCCTTTCTATTATTTTTATGTCGGAGCTGCGGCTGAAGGCCATGGTGATTTTGTGGAAGAGAGAGTGATTGCATCCTGATTCACGAATAGGTACTATATTTAATATAGTATAATGTAGGGGAACGCTCTTTATGCTGATGCGCAACTGCCGCACAGCCGATTGCCAGTCGAATGTCACAATTCATAAGGAAAGGTGCATCGTATGTTACAGGATGATTTCTATAAAGAGATACAACACGAACTCGAATTGTCTTACAAGGATAAGCTTGAAAACAATACATACCGCAAGCAAATTGATATTCCTTTATTTAAGTGTTTCGTTCAGCAAGTCAAAGAGGTGATACTGCCGGAATATTATCCGGCCCTGGACAGCAAAAGCATATCGATGGAGGAAAAGATTCGCCGCCTCCATGGTACGCTTGTCCAGCTTCTCGAGTATGAACACGAGAACGCGGCAAAGCACCAGGAGGACGCTATTCTGCTGATGAAAAAATTGCCCGGGTTACGAAAATATGCGCTGCTGGATATTAAAGCGGCGTATGAGAAAGACCCGGCTGCGACGAGTTATTATATGGTGGCCGCTTCGTACCCGGGCATCTATGCCATTATTAATCATAGAATCTCGCATGAGCTTTATTTGATGGGGTATCCTATCGTTGCGCGAATGGTATCCGAATTAACGCATGGGAAAACAGGCATTGATATTCATCCGGGAGCTAAAATCGGAGAGAGTTTCTTTATCGATCATGGAACAGGGGTCGTTGTTGGTGAAACTACGGAGATCGGCAACGGCGTTACCCTTTACCAGGGGGTAACGTTAGGTGCTTTTTCGTTCCGTAAAGATGAAGCAGGAAACATAGTCAAAGGAAACAAGCGGCATCCTACTATTCAGGATAATGTTACCATCTATTCCGGCGCCACTATTTTAGGTGGGGATACCGTTGTTGGCGCTCATTCGATTGTCGGCGGGAATGTATGGCTGACAAAGAGTATTCCGGCATACAGCAAAGTGACGGCGCAACCTACGATCAGCATCGTTACATAAGTGAGGCGCTTGCTATCGGTCAGCGCATGCCCTGTTTTCATTTTCGAGATAATTGTGGTAGACTTCACCTAAAGGGTTCTTCTATTTTTTGGTGTTGTTGTAAACATTCTTGTAAAGAAGAAGGAGCTGATACATATGTACGATATTATTATTGTAGGAGCAGGACCGGCTGGGGCCAGTGCCGCTTTGTTTACTGCAAAAGCAGGAAAGAAGACGCTGGTCATTGATTCGGATAAAAGTATAACAAAACGGGCATGGATTGAAAATCATTATGGGGTAATGGAAATCACGGGACCGGATCTGGTGGAAATAGGGAAAAAACAGGCAGCTAAATTTGGAGCAGAAATCATCGAAGATAAGGTAGTAAATATCGCTAAAACGGATGCGGGTTTTCGGGTTGAAGCAGAAAAGAGCTCTTTTGAAGCGCAGCAGGTAATCCTTGCAACAGGGGTCCTCGTTGATCTTGCAGAAAAAGCGGGGCTAAAAACCAAACCCGGAACGGAGCCTCGAATTAAAACCGTATTTGATGTAGATGCAGAAGGGAAAACGAATATAGACGGCATTTGGGCAGCGGGTACAGCAGCCGGAGTTAGTGTCCATTCCATTATCACAGCAGGGGATGGAGCGAAAGTAGCCATTAATGTAATTAGTCAGTTAAATGGAGAACGGTACGTTGATCATGATGTGCTAAAATCATAAACGTATAGTAAAATTGCTAAAAAGGCAGCTATGGTTAGCTGTCTTTTTCTGTGAAAATTATGAGAAAAGAAGGAAGGGGAAGAGGAAATAAGATTCAGGGAAGAAAAAGGCCTTCGCCTTTTTCCGCATTTGTACTTTTCTAAATTAAGATCTGATAATTATCTCATTTTATTGAATTTATAAAATTTTATTTCTTCAGAGGAAGGAACTGAAGAGCAGGGGAGCGTATACATATAGAATAGACAAAAATCAGAGGAGGAGATACGAATGGGACAGGGCGCAACAGAAAAAGCAACGACAGGCTCAGTTGAAGCGTTTTGCGGCACCTGGGCATTGCTTCCGGAGAAATCCTGGTACCAATTCGGCGCACCTGCACAGCAGGCCAAGTACCGGATTAAGCAGGAAGGGAAGCAATTGAAGATTGGCGTTGAATGGACGGAGATGGACGGCCAGACGTTTAGGGCGACGAACTATTTTATTCCGGACGGCCAGCAGTATCCATACGATAACCCGGACATTGCCGATACTGTCTCCGCTTCGTTTACGGGCGAGAGGACGCTGGAGACGACATCGTTTAAAAACGGTGAAGTGTTGCTTTTCGCGCGTCGCGAGCTTTCAGAAGACGGCCGACACATGACGATTACGCAGAGCGGCCGGACACCGAAGGGCACCACGTTCTCGAATATCTCCATCTATAAAAAGCACCAGGAATAGAAGAGGCTTCCCGGGCGACAGACAAGCAAGAAAAAACCCGCGCATGGCCACGCGGGTTTTTGTCTGTCGATTTAATGCTTATATTCTTCGTCTGCAGGGGTGTCAAACCGGCACTCGCGGAGCGGGATGAACGTCGTCTTTTTCACCGCTTTGTAGCCGAACCACAGCAGGAGGAACAGCGGCAGGCCGATGTAGGAGACGAGCACGCCGTTCCAGTCAATGGCGTCTCCTGTGAAGGCGGAATAGTTTTGTCCAAGGATGACGATCATGCAGAGCACGAACGCGAAGATTGGACCGAATGGGAACCATTTCGCCCGGTATGGCAGGTCGCTCAAATCGCGTCCCTGGATGGTGTAGGCCCGACGGAAACGATAATGGCTGACTGCGATGCCGAGCCAGGCGATAAAGCCCGACATGCCCGATGCGTTCAGCAGCCAGGTATAGACTGCACCGTCACCGAAGAACGAGGCCAGGAAGGCGAGCATGCCGACAGCGGAAGTCGCCAGCAGCGCATTGACCGGAATACCACGGTCGTCCAGTTTGGCGAACAGCTTCGGTGCTTTGCCTTCTTTGGCGAGCACCCACAGAATCCGGGTAGAGGCGTACATACCCGAGTTGCCCGCGGACAGAACCGAAGTCAGGATGACGGCGTTCATAACGGACGCCGAGAATGCAAGCCCCGCTTTTTCAAATACAATAGTGAACGGACTCTTGGCAATGCCCTCGATGTCTCCGCTGATCAAGCTCGGATGGGTGTACGGGAGCAATAGGCCGATAACGAAAATCGCCAGGACATAGAACAGCAGAATGCGCCAGAATACCTGACGGATGGCTTTCGGTATGCTCTCTTTCGGATTATCGCTTTCTCCGGCCGCAACGCCGAGAAGCTCCGTTCCCTGGAATGAGAAGCCGGCTGCCATGAAGATGCCGAGCAGGGCCATGAAGCCGCCGTGAAACGGCGCATCATCTACGGTAAAGTTCTTGAATCCGACCGCCTCGCCGCCCATGATGCCGAAAATCATGGCCAAACCGATAACAATAAAGAGAATGACCGTAACTACTTTAATGAGAGCGAACCAGTATTCCGATTCGCCGTAGCCTTTGACCGACAGATAATTCAGACCGAACATCAAAAGGAGGAATAGGGCGCTCCAGAGAAACGACGAGCTCTCCGGAAACCAGAACTTCATCAGCAGCGTACCGGCCGAAAGTTCCGCCGCAATGGTAATCGCCCAGTTGTACCAGTAGTTCCAGCCGAGTGCAAACCCGAGCGCAGGATCGACGAAGCGGGAAGCGTAGGTACTGAAGGAGCCGGACACCGGCATGAAGGTGGCCAGTTCCCCGAGACTTGTCATAAGAAAATAAACCATAATACCAATGGCGATATATGCGACCAGCGCACCGCCCGGACCGGCCGTATTGATGGCGCCGCCGCTAGCGAGGAACAGCCCGGTTCCAATGGACCCGCCCAGCGAAATCATGGTGAGATGGCGCGCTTTCAGCCCGCGCCGCAGTTGTCCGTCCGGTGTCTGAGACGCCGTCTGCGCGTGCTCGGTAGTTGACTGTGATGGCATGTGCTGCACGTAAAAACACTCCTTTAATAAGATGCAAAAATGGGAAGGAAAGGAGTGGGAATATAAACAACACCGCCGAAGGAACCAACGGCGGTGTTCTTGATAACCCGCATCATACCTTCCATGAAGATAGCACACCATATCTGCGCGGATGCAGATATGACAGTTCCGTTCCTATTCGGAGACGGCCCCAGCCCGCGCGCCCAGAGATGCACACAGACTTCGGCGGTAGCTCCTTTCCAGTGAATTCCCGGGCGTTCTCTGCGCCTCCTTCACCATACTCCTAGCAACCGCGACCTCTACCCCATCGCTGATGATGAGGATATAATCGTTATTCATTTGAAAACAACGAGTCAATTATATAAAAGATTTATCGGCTGATCAACAACTTTTTGTTTTTTTAACAATTGTTTTTTCTTTATGCCGCATCTTTTTTAGCTGTCGAATGGCGGACGCCTTTTATTATGTCGACCATGCATCCGGCCAGAACACCGATGAAAGCCGGGGCAATCCAACCGAATCCTGCTGCGTATAATGGCAGGTGCGCAAAGGCTGAAGAAAATTTACCAGTAAATAATATATTGTTGATCGTGTCCAGAATGCTGAACAAACCGACGAGTGTGACCGCCAGCGGATAGACTGACGGGTAGGCAGCAACATACCGATGCGAAAGTGCCAGTATGATGAGCGTAATGGCAATGGGATACAAAAGGCCAAGAATTGGCACCGATACGTTCAGGATCTGTGTCAGTCCCAGGTTGGCGATGGCCATGCTCCAGACGGTAAGAACGGTTGCCCACGCTTTATAGGAAAGCTTCGGTAGGGAAGCGGAAAAGAACTGGCTGCATGATGTAACGAGTCCGACGGATACGCACAGGCAGGCGATTGTAAACGTAAATCCGAGCAGAATCGTTCCTCCTGCACCGAACAGGTGATGCATCATAAGCGTTAAAACTTGCGCCCCGTTCTCGGCCTGCGCCGCATTCGGCGTCACGGCTCCGAGATAGCCGAGGATCAGGTAGATGACCGCAAGCAGCAGACCCGCACCGAGACCGGCGTAGATCATATAGCGCGACAGGCTTTTTTCTTCATTTAGGCCTTTGGCTTTCAGCGTATTCGCGATGACGATGCCAAAGGCAAGTGCCGCGAGCGCATCCATTGTCAAGTAGCCATCCAGGAAGCCTTGAAAGGCCGGATTCGGTCCGTAGTTGCCTTCCGGGCTTTTGAGTGCATCCATCGGGGTAAAGAAGCTCTTTATGAAAATCACAGCAATCATCGCCAGTAAAAGCGGTGTGAGCAGCTTGCTGAACCGGTCCACCAGTTTGGACGGCGATAGGCTGAGCCAGAATACGAGACAGAAAAAAACAAATGTATAAAGCGCGGTGACTGTAGGATTCGCCGTTAGACCCGCGGGCAGAAAGGGCGCGGCGCCCATCTCATACGCCAGACTTCCGGCGCGTGGAATCGCAAGCCCTGGGCCAATCGACAGATAGACGAGAAGCGGGAACAGGAATGCAAAGGCCGGATGGACCCGTTCGGCCAATGTGCGAAACCCGCCCGCTTTGGCGACGGCCATTACGCCAAGAATCGGCAGGCCTGCCGCCGAAAGAATAAACCCGGTGAGTGAAAGCCAGACATGATTGCCGGCCGCCTGTCCGAGAAACGGCGGGAAAATCAGATTGCCTGCCCCGAAAAACATCGAGAACAGCATGAAGCTGACAAACATAATTTCCTTTTTTGATAGGTGATTCATAAACATTCTCCTTCAATAAGTGCATAATTATCTATAGATAAAGTAAGGGGTTTTCTGAAAAAAAGGCGAGAATTTGTCATCGTATTATGTATTAAATCAAGTAAGTATGTGTGGCATTGTATCAATTTTATTTTCGAAATACTAGTTGATTTCCTATATTCGAAATTGTAAATGTAGTTAGCGGTTTCATAGATTGTGTGCGAACTACAGTGCTGTGTAATGGCGTAGATGGACAGGACAACGTATGCAGCAAAGGAAAAACCCGGGGTCGCCATGCTGGCTGATGCCGGGTTTTGTTGTGTGGTACAATATAGGACATAAGCGGAAACCGCGTGGTATTTATACAATTACCTGGTTTCGTAAGGTTTTCTTCAGTTCTTTTTTCAGGCGCGGGTCAATGGTTTTGGCGTTCATAATCTGCTCGTACGCCCGGCGCAGCGCGTGCCAGTAGGAGGCATTGTTGCGCTCCGGCGCCGTCTCGAGAAATTCAATGTAATGCTTGACTGCTTGATCGGTCAGCGGCTTTTTCAGCATTTCATCGGTGACATAGATCATTTTTCTCTTTTGCTCGCTTTTGTACGCGACATACGAAAAACCGAAAAAAATACTGAACATTAATAGAATACATACAAACTGCATCATTGTGTCTTAAACCTCTTTCGTTCTTGTCATGAGCTTTGTACTAGCCATGCCACAGCATAGCAAAAATTATACATTTTTGTACGGAAAAAAATATTTTTCAACAACATCTTCAACAATTTAATGTCGCAGGGAAGTGTGGAAATTTATTATGTTAATACCTCAGCCTACTTTCACTCAATCAGCTATCCGTAAATGGGTCAAAAGCCAGAAGATTTTGCCCTCCCATGCGGCTTTGCGCCTCCGAGAATTGCTTCACAATTTTGAGCTGGTCGGCGACCGGATACGGGCGGACCGTTGCCGGGATTTGCTCGAAAAAGCGGATGCGGCAGAGTTCGTCATCGCTTTCTGCGGGCATTTCTCGGCCGGAAAATCGACGATGATTAATGAGTTGATGGGCGAAGAATTGCTGCCGACGAACCCGATTCCGACAAGCGCCAATGTGGTCAAAGTGAAAACCGGACCGGCGCATGCCGTCGTCACCTTCAAAGAAAAAGGCGAGGTAGCCTTTCCGTATCCGTACGATGTGAAAGAAATTCAGGCATATTGTACGGACGGCGACCGGGTGGACCGGGTGGAAATCGCCCATCCGAACGATCAGCTGCCGCCTGGCGTTGCGATTCTCGATACACCCGGGATCGATTCGACAGAGGACGCACACCGTGTGGCAGCAGAATCGCTTCTGCATACGGCGGACTTGATCCTTTGTATGACGGATTATAATCATGTGCAGTCAAGCCTGAACAGCGAATTCATCGAGACGCTGCAACAGGACATGAAACCGACATGGCTACTTATCAATCAAATCGACAAACACGTAGCGTTCGAGGTGCAGTTCACGGAGTTTGCACGCAAAATCACCAATGCGTTCACCGCTCTCGGGGTTCAGGAAGACGAGATTTTCTTCACGACGGTGCGTGAGCCGGATCACCCGCATAACGATGTGCCGCAGCTGAAGCAGCGTCTGGCGGAGGCGATTGCGGAGAAACGGCGCCGTGTGACAGAGACGGTGCTGACTGCTGCGTATCTGCTGGTGCGCGACCACCTGCTCTGGCGGGAAGAGAAGCGGCGTGCTGAGATCGAGGCGCATCGTGCCGTGCTTGGGACATACAGCATGACAGACGGGGAGCGAATTGTCCGGGAGCTGGCCGATGTCAAAGAGCGGGAACAGGCGCTCACGGATGAGGCGGAACGGTTTGAACGCGAATTCGCGGCGAAGCTGGACCGATTGTTTAAGAACGCGAACTTGATGCCATATCATACGCGTGAGCTGGCGCGCTCATTCGTCGAATCACAGCAAGTAAGCTTTCGCGTCGGGCGCCTGTTTTCCGGGCACCGCACAAAAGAAGAGCGGGAGCGCCGCCTGACTCTTTTCCATAAGGAAGTCCGTGAAAATGCGGCTACCTACATTGATATTCACCTGAAGAAAATGATGCTTGAGCATCTGGAAGCATACGGGATTGAAAATGAACAGCTGCGCCGTTCCATCTATGAGATGGAGGTGCCGATTACGAAAGAGATGCTGGTGGGCACAGTGAACAGGGGGGCGCTGTTCAGTACGGAATATGTTGTGCGCTATGCTTCGTTTGTCGTGGATGCCGTACGACAGCTGTATACTCAGGCGGTGAAAGAAAAGATGGAAGAAGCGCTGCTGGATTTGAAAAAGAACCGGCAGAAAAAAGCGGACACGCTAAGCAGGCGCAAGGAAGAATTGGAGAAAAAACGTGCAGCCGTGCTGGAACTGCAGGCCATAGCGGCAGGCCAGCAGCGTGCGCTGCGTCAGTTGCTTGATACGCTGGGTGGATCGGAAGAGGAATTTTCTGTAGAGGAGATGCAAGAGGAATCGCCACGCGCGTTCCAGGATATTGGAGAAGAAAAGCGCACGGTACGGCAGGTGCCGCGCGTCCATATCGGACGTAAGCAGGCAAAACGCCGACGGCCTCGTCAGGTGATAGCCGGAGACATGCGCAAACAGGCACGCCCTGCAATTGAAGCGCTGGAGCAAAGCGCCTGCCAGCTGCAGGTCTTTCCAGGATTTCGCGGTATGGTGCAGGAGCTTGTCTCCCGTGCACAGCGGATGAAACGACAGCAGTATACCATTGCTTTGTTCGGCGCATTCAGTGCGGGCAAGTCGTCGTTTGCCAATGCATTATTGGGAGATGCCGTGCTTCCGGTCTCGCCGCATCCGACGACCGCAGCGATTAACCATGTGCTGCCGCCGACGGAAGAAAGACCGCACGGGACGGTGCTTGTTCAGTTCAAACGGAAAGAACAAGTGTTGACTGACGTGAATCAGGCGCTTGAGATTGCGGAACAGAAGGTGGCTTCCTTCGCCGAGCTGGAAGCACTTCTTGATGAGCATGCGCGTATTGTGCGCGAGCAGCAGGAAAAAGAAGCGGAGAAAGCGCGCCGGGAAGCGCTGGAGCAGACGAACCCCGATGCTGGAAAGAAAACAGAAAGGAAGGGAGAGGAAGAAGAGGAAGAGCTCCGCGACCCGCTGGAGCTGTTGCGGGATGAGCAATTGTTCTTCTTGGAAGCCGTGCAGAACGGCCTGTCCGACATGCGCGGCCAATTCGGAGAGGAACGGACGGTCACGATGGAGGAGCTGTCGCTGTTCGTCGCTGTCGAGGAGCGGGCATGCTTCGTTGAGCGGGTGCTGCTGTATTATGACGGACCGCTGACGCGCCAGGGTGTCATTCTCATTGATACGCCGGGCGCAGGCTCGATGAACGCGCGGCATACCGAGGTGGCGTTCGAGCATATTAAACATGCGGATGCGGTTGTGTTTGTCACCTATTATAACCATGCTTTTTCGCGTGCGGACCGTGAGTTTTTGATTCAGTTAGGCCGGGTGAAGGAGTACTTTGCGCGGGATAAAATGTTTTTTATCGTCAACGCCGCCGACCTGGCCGCCTCGGAGGCGGAAATTGACGATGTGCTTAGGCATGTGGAGCGCAATCTGCTTGCCTGTGGGATTCGGGAAGCACGGCTGTATCCGGTCTCTAGCCAGATCGGGCTGCTGGCGGCTCGTCTCGCACAGGGGAGGCTGTCCGAAGACGAAGCAGCCCTCTACCGTAAGCTGACGGGCACTCCACCCGATACGCCGCCACCGGAGAGTGCGGAAGGGCGCTTTTTCTCCGGCATCACGCTGTTTGAAGAGGATTTTCGGGCGTTTGTGACGGAAGAGTTGGTCGGCGCGGCAGTGGCGTCGGCCTACGAAGACATCGGGCGCGCCCTGCGTGTACTGGAGGCATGGCGCACGGAGGCGCGGACAGAAGAGGGAGAGCGCAGGCGCAAAGAAGAACAGGCAAAGGCGGCTCGTCTTGCTTCCGGCACAGCAATAGAAGAGGTGGATACGGATATCGAGCGCGGCCTTGTGGCGCAGGAAATCGAGGAACTTGTGTACTACGTGAAGCAGCGGGTCTTCTACCGATATTTCGACGAGTTTAAAGCCATTATCAATGTGCCGGCGTTTGCCGATGAGCAGGAAGAGATGCAGACGTTGCTGCGCCGGTATACCAATGAAATTATCCGCTTCGTCGCATTCGACCTGGCTCAGGAAATGCGGGCGACCTCGCTTCGGATCGAAACATTCCTGGAACGAACGCTTGCGGGCATACACCGCCGGACGGAAAACGAGCTGCGTGCGCTTGACGAGAATATTGCGCTCGCCGGGTATGAGGCGCTGGAGTATGAGACGCCTTCGTTTGTGCCCGGATTGCATGAATGGAATGCCACGGTGTTTGCGGACCTGCTGACCCCGTATAAAAACCGGGCAACGTTTTTTACGGAGGGAGGCAATATGAAGCTGCGCGATGACCTGGAGGCCCGGCTGCGGGGTCCGGTCAGCGAGTATGTCTCCGCCTGTGAAAAGCAACTGAAAGATGCATATCTTCCGATGTTTGACAGAGAAGTACAGCGGCTGCGCCAGAAATGGGTCAGGCAGGTGGACGAATACTTTACCGGGAAGCTGGCCGCATTGACCGCATCGGGGGATATGGCGGCCCTGGATGCAGCGTATGAGGCGGTGCGGGCGATCTACCAAACGCGTTGAAAGTAAAATAAACAATATAAATGATGTCCCCTTTTCAGTCATTCTACTGCGGTAGTTAGCTGGCTGAACTTTAGCCCTGTTAGCAGGGCTTTTTTTTCTGTGAAAATT
>NZ_BJXX01000136.1 GCF_007991215.1 Aneurinibacillus danicus | reverse complement strand
GGCTTCCACTTTTTTCTATTACTTTACCAGAAAATAATTATGTAAACTATGAAGAAAGTGGGATTTTTTCTTTTGAGTAGTGGAAAAGCTTGTAAGACTCAGTTTTCTGAATCTAATTAAAATTATTGTCTGTGTATGATACATCACGAGATGCGCATACCATAAGTAGTTAATCATTTTCGGAAAAGGGGAATGAGCATGAAGCGAAAACTTGTTGCTACAATAACGACGGCGACGCTTACGATGTCTGCGCTGTCCGTTCCGTTTCTTACGCTGAGTTCACACGTGGTCTACGCGGCGGAAGCGGTAAAGGAAACACGGGCACCCGAGTACAAAACGCGCGCGGATATTCCTGCACAGTATAAGTGGAAGCTCGAAGATATTTATGCGGATAAAGCAGTCTGGGAAGCCGATTTGAAAAAGCTCGAGCAAATGGCGAATGCATTCCCGCGGTATCAGGGTAAAGTAGGACGGTCGGCGGACGAGTTATTGAAAGCGCTTAACGACCTGAGTAACTTGATGCGCCTGCGTGACAAAGTGTATGTGTATGCCTCAATGGGGTTTGACGTCAACTCGTCCAATTCGTCGTTGAAAGAGCTGCTGGACAAGGCTGAGAAGGCAAGCGCGTTGACGGCCGAGAAGACGTCCTGGTTTACGCCTGAAGTGCTGTCCATCCCCCGGGATAAGATGAAAACATACCTGGAAGATAAAGAGCTGGCCGTCTACAAAACGTTCCTCGAAGACCTGGAGCGTACGAAACCGCACACGCTGACCAAAGAAATGGAAGAGCTGCTCGCCCGGCTCTCCCCGCTTGGACAAAACCCGGAAAGCGTCTACTCGCTGTTGAGCAAAGATATAAAGTTCCCGAAAATTAAAGACGAGAAAGGCAAGGAGGTGCAACTGACGCGTGCCAATTTCATCTCCTATATGGAGAACAAAAACCGCGACGTGCGCAAAGCCGCATTTAGAGCGTACTATCAAACGCTTGCAGGCTATCAGGACACCTTCGCCCAGACGCTCGCCGGCAAAGTAAAAGCGAACAATGCATATGCAAAAGCGCGCAAATATCCAAGCGCGCTCGAAGCCAGCCTGGCCTCGAACAATGTGCCAACGAAAGTATACGATGAGTTGATTAAAAGCGTTAACAAAGCGCTGCCGCTGCTGCACCGGTACATGGAACTGAAGAAGAAGATGCTCGGCGTAAGGGATGTGTATATGTACGACATGTACACGCCGATGGTGGAAGCCAATCAGACATACATTCCATACGAAGAGGCACAGAAACGCGTACTGGAAGGACTTGCGCCAATGGGTGATGAGTATGGGAAGGCGCTTGCTCATTCGTTTAAAGACGGCTGGATCGACGTGTATTCGACCGACGATAAGCGCTCGGGGGCGTACCAGTCCGGGGCATACGATACGCATCCGTATGTGTTGCTGAATTACCAGGGCACGAATGACGACATATTTACGATTGCCCATGAACTCGGACACGCCATGCACACATATTACACAAACAAAAAGCAGCCGTATATCACGTCCAACTATCCGATTTTCACTGCGGAAGTAGCTTCTACGCTAAACGAAGCGTTGCTGTTTGATAGCCTGTACACCAAAGCGAAGACAAAGCAGGAGAAAATGTACCTGCTCAATCAGCGCCTGGAAAATTTCCGTACGACCTTGTTCCGCCAGACGCAGTTCGCTGAATTCGAGAAGCTTATTCATGAAAAAGAGCAGGCAGGTGAGTCGCTCAACGCGGAAGCGCTCAAGAAAATGTACTTCAATATTAATAAGAAGTACTACGGCCCCGCGGTGGCGGATGACCAGGAAATCGCCATGGAATGGGCACGCATTCCGCATTTCTATTACAATTTCTATGTGTATCAGTATGCAACGAGTTTCGCCGCCTCGGCCGCTCTGGCCGAGCAGGTGAAGAAGGAAGGCAGGCCGGCTGTGGATCGCATTCGTGAGAAGCTCCTCTCCGCGGGCAACTCTGCGGCGCCGATGGATGTGCTGAAAGCGGCCGGGGTGGATGTATCAACTTCGAAGCCGGTGGATGACGCGATGAAAGTGTTTGAAGAAACATTGAACGAGATGGAGAAGCTAGTGAACCAGAAATAAAATGGGTAGGTGCGTGCATAAGGCCCCTTTTTCGCAGCGCGATAGAGGGGCTGTTTTGCCGCTTCTTTTTTTTGTTAGATTTGCCCTATAATAGAATAGGACAGAACAGAAAGGATGAAAGACGTGAAAAACATTGCAGCCATTCTCGTGGTGCTTGCGCTGGTCGGCGGGGTGCTGTACGGGACGCTGGGCAAAGACAAAGAAACGGAGCAAGCTCAGACAACTCCTGCACCGACGAAGGCAAGCCAGCAGGCGGCGCCTGTGAAAACGGGCAATCAGCCATCCACTGCAGCTCCTGCGAAGCCGAAAGCCCCATCGTCAACTAAGGCCGCATCGGAGAAGAAAATCGGGGTGCGGGAGGGCAATCTGGCACCGGATTTTACACTTGACACATTGGACGGAAAGACAATGCGCCTGTCCGCTCTGCGGGGCAAGACGGTCATCGTGAACCTGTGGGCGACCTGGTGTCCGCCGTGCCGCGCCGAAATTCCTGACATGGTTGCGTTCTATGAAGAAGCGCGTAAGAACAACGTGGAAATTCTGGCGGTCAACCTGACGGAGACGGAAAGCAGCGTTCCGAATGTAAGGCGGTTTGCCGAGGGGATGAAGATGCAGTTTCCGATTCTTTTGGATAAAAAGTCAAAAGTGGCGGACATGTATGAGGCGACTGTCATTCCGACGAGTTTCATTATTGATGAGGACGGTGTCATTCGCAAAGTAGTGACTGGTCCGATGAACCAAAAAACGATGCGGGAACTGATTGGGAAAGCGAAGTGAGCCGATGCGCAAGGGTCGGCTCTTTTTGCTGTCTGATTCCCTGTGGCCTATGGCTTCTTAAGGTTGGTAACTAACAAAATGATAGTACGAAGCAGAAAAAACTGTTATGCTTAAAAGAAAAAAGAGAAAAAGGAGAAGAGGGGATGGTCGAAGTATGGGGGTTCTATCTATTGCTGCTGTGTACCAGTATGCTGTGGGCCGGCAATTTTGTCGCCGGCAAATTTCTTGTCGGGCATGCATCGCCAATGATGCTTACTGATATGCGCTGGGTCGTGGCGATTGTCTGCCTGATTCCGATTGTGTGGTGGAAAGAGAAAAGAATCGTTCCGCCGCGCCAGGCGATATGGCCGCTATTTTTTATGGGGCTGACCGGCGTGATGCTGTTTAATTGGTTTATGTTCCTGGCTTTGGAGCGCACCTCAGCCGATAACGTCGGCCTGCTGTCGGCGCTGAATCCGGTGGCGATTGCCATCGTTTCGTTTTTTCTGCTGCGGGAGCGTATGACAGGCCGCCAGCTAATCGGCATGACGGTTTCTTTTCTCGGCGTTGTCGTCGTTATCTCGCACGGGGATGTAGGACGCTTGCTTAGACTGCATTTGAATACGGGCGATTTGTATATGCTGTGCGCGGTGGCGAGCTGGGGCTTTTATTCCGTGGCCGGCCGGAAGGCGATGAAGTATGTGTCCCCGTATATGTCTACGCTATGGGCCGGGATTTTCGGCGTGCTGTCGCTGATGCCGTTTACCGTCTCGTCGATGGAGATTGTGGCGCCGGACCCGGCGTTTTGGCTTGCGACCGTCTATGTTAGTGTAGGAGCAACGGTGCTTGCCATGCTGTTCTGGAATATTGGCGTACAGCGGGTCGGAGGGACGAAATCCGGCGTTTTCTTGAACTTCAATCCAATCTTTACCGCCTTGCTTTCGTTCTGGTTGCTTGGAGAAAGAATGAATGTGGTGCAATTCGCGGGGACAGCATTAGTCATCAGCGGTGTGTATTTGTTTACCGCGCTGCCACGCCGGGCGAATCGGATCGGCTCTTTGGAAGCAAAGGCGTAAGAATGAGCGCAGCTGTAAAGCTGCGCTAGACTCTTAAAAAATAATTAAAGGAGAAAACATATGAATGCCATTCCTTCCCGTATTTCCAATCAGCAACAAGCAGCGGATAATCCATTCGTAAAATTGAAGAAAAGATATGTTTATCCAATCGGTGGTTCACACTTATTGAATGACATGATGACAGTAGGGATTATCCCTGCATTATTACCTTTATACAAACAAATATTTAATTTGAACTACACACAAACAGGACTCATCGTCTTAGTTTCTTATCTGACATCATCGGTAATGCAGCCTTTGTTTGGGTATTTGACTGACAAGAAACCGAAGCCATGGGCGTTGCCTTTAGGCGTACTTTTAACTGGATTGGGATTATCTATTACCGGTTATGTTACCAATTACTTTCTTCTACTTTTAGCAGTTGCTATTTCCGGATTAGGTTCCGGATTATTCCATCCTGAGTCTAATCGGGCTGTATTTTTAGCTTCGAATGATGAAAGAGGAAAGGCTCAGGCGATATATCAAGTGGGAGGAAACTTTGGTCAATCTTTAGGAGCATTAATTATACCGTTGTTCCTTTTATCGTCCGGATTAAAAGGAATGTGGGTGTTTCTTGTATGCGGGATTTTATCTTTTGTGATGACCGTATGGATGCTTCCCTGGTATAAGGATCAATTGAGCAATAGTGTGAAACTAAAAAAGAAAATGCAAGGTAAAAGTTACCCGATTGGCATGCTGCTGCTCCTTATCGTTGTTATATTACGCTCATGGGTACAGATCGGTGTCGCAGGGTTTTTGCCTTTTTATGGTCAAGAAAAAGGAATCTCTTTGCATCAAGTGGAAGTTTATGTTTTTCTCTTTCTTGGTGCAGGTGCGTTAGGAACATACATCGGCGGGCAAATTTCAGATCGGTTTTCAAGAAAAGCGATTTTGCTATGGTCTTTGATCGTTTCTATTCCATTTTCAATCATTACACCGATGGCAGACGGGATATTGCTGCCCATTGTCTTATTTGTTTTTGGTTTTACTATACTCTCTTCGTTCGCAGTAGGGGTAGTATACGCACAAATGTTAATGCCAAACAAAATTTCGATGGTATCCGGCTTAATGATCGGGTTTGGTGTGGGGGCCGGAGGAATCGGAGCCACATTTATGGGAGCGATTTCTGACCATTACGGTGTAGATGTAGTCATGCATCTGTTTACGATCTTCATTGTATTGGCTGTATTTGCAACAACCTTGATTCCGAATGATAGAAAATTATAAAGGAGAGAGCGGGAGGGGCGCGCTTTTTTCTGTGAAAATCGTGAAGAAAGAAGGAGAAGAGGGAGGAACAAAGATCTAATGTAGAAAAAGGCGTTCGCCTTTTTCCCCATTGAAATCATGGTCTCGTTCTCTTCTCTTTTTTCCTTCGTACCCCAAAAGTAAGCCGCCCTTCCTATGATTTTCATGTCGGGATTGCGGCTGAGACGCCATGGTGGTTTTCTGTGAAAATCGTGAGGAAAGAAGGAGAGAAAAAATTGTTTGACTATAGTAGCCGCCCGAACACGAATGTAAAAATGATGCGAAGCGCGAAATACAGCAGCACGGCGCCGAGCAGACGATCAAACCAGACGCGGTATCGTTCGTAAAACTTTCTGAATCTAGCAGAAGAAACCAGGAAGGAAAGCGTGACAAACCAGAGGGCGACAGCGACGATGATTTCGATCCCGTAAATCCAGCGCACCGCAGACGAGGTATCCGGCGTTAAAAACTGCGAAAACACGCTGAGAAAAAACAGCGCGGCCTTCGGGTTTAACACGTTGCACAAAAAGCCATCCCGAAATCCCTGCAGCGTTCGTTTTTTTTCTGCCAGCGTCCCGGGGGTAAAAGTCTCACCGCCGGAGGCAGCGGTCAGCGCTCCAAATCCGAGCCAGAGCAGGTACAAGGCTCCGGCCAGCTGAATCGCATAAAACAGCCCGGTAGATTGCTGCAGGAGAAAAGCAAATCCCATCACCGTATAAGCGATATGGACAATCAAGGCGCACGCGATGCCGATAGCGGTGGCCACACCCACCCGCACACCGAAGTTCAGGCTGTTTTTCATGACGACAAAAAAGTCGGGTCCCGGAGAAATGCCCGCCAAAATCCCGACGAGAAAAACCTCGACAAACATGTTTTCCGCCCCTTTTCCAAAATGAAAGATTAGGTAACACCCCAGTCGTACGACTGTTTATTGATTTTCAGCAGAATGGAAGAGTCTGTTTCCACAATGCCCTCAATCCGGCTCAATTCCTGCGTGAGGATTCGATAGAAGTCTTCTGTAGAGAACGTAATAATCTCAATAAAAAGATCGAACGAGCCGGTAGAGACGGCAACGAACCGTATCTCCGGAATTTGCACGAGCTGAGCGATGATATCCTGCAGTTTGTTCATCTTCACTTTCAGTCCAAGCATAGCGACGGTTGACATACCGGTTTTGAAAGGATCGACGACGCCGACGACTTTCAGTATGCCATGCTCCATCAGCCGCTGCACCCGGTTGCGCACCGTCCCGACCGTCACGCTCAGTTCTTCCGCGATTTCTGTATAGGATTTTCGTCCGTCTTTCTGCAGAAAGCGAATCACGGCTTTGTCGATCTCATCGAGATTGTGGCCGCTCGTTTCCATACAATTCCTCCCTGTCCGTTTTTTTTATCGTATATTGAATTTTTTTTAAAATCAATACATTTTTATTTAAAAAAAATAAAATTTAAACAGTTTATTCTATAAAAAATACAATTTGAAGAGTTTGTGAAAAAATAAAAAAACACTTCTCCCATAGAGAAGTGCGGCGGCACCCCCAGCCCCGTGAACTTTTATGAGTTTGAAGAAGATGGATTTATTGCAATACATTTCGGATCGCTTGGCTCCTTGCTTTTTAATAAAAAGATTTGTGGAAAAATTAAAACATAAGCATTTATGTTGTCAGAAATCCTTTAGTGTGGTATAACTTCATCTGTCTATCATGCTAAAGGAGGAAATAGAGTTGTTTAACGCAGTTGTTGTGTCTGTGTTTGTCATTGTGGTCCTCTCCCTGTTGCGGACGAACGTGATTTTCGCGCTGATTGCCGCAGCGGTGACGGCCGGACTGCTCGCGGGACTGTCGCTGACTGAGACGGTCTCCACGATGATTGAGGGAATGAGCGGGCAGATGGAAACGGCTCTTAGCTACGTGCTGCTGGGGATGTTTGCCGTCATGATTGCCCGTTCCGATATAACGTCCATCCTGGTGAAAAAGCTGATACGCGTTCTGGGAGGCAAGAGGGGAGTTTTGCTTGTTACGATCGCGTTCGTCGCGAGTTGGTCGCAGAATATCATTCCTGTGCATATTGCATTCATTCCGATTTTAATTCCACCGCTTTTACACCTGTTTAACCGGCTGAAGATCGACCGGCGTGCGGTAGCAAGCGCGCTTACGTTTGGCCTGCAGGCGCCTTACATTATGATTCCTGCCGGGTTCGGGCTGATTTATCACGGCATTGTGGCCGAGGAGATGAAGAAAAGCGGCATGCCTATTGACGTATCGTTATTCCCGAAAGCGATGCTGATCCCTGGAATCGGGATGGTGGTTGGCCTGTTTATTGCCCTTTTCCTTACGTATCGTAAAGAGAGAACGTATATTGATAAAGAAAATATACTTGCGCCATCAATCAATGAAGCAGAAACAACCACGTTCACCGGGAGGCATTTGCTGACGCTGGTGGCAATTGCGTCCGCGCTCGGTGTGCAACTGTGGACTGAATCACTGGTGCTCGGCACGCTGACCGGGATTCTGCTGATGTTTGTGTTTCGTGTCGTCCGGTGGAACGAAGGGGATGATGTGGTACAGCGTGGCGTGGCGATGATGGGTTTTATCGCGTTCGTTATGCTGCTTGCCTCCGGGTATGCCTCGGTGCTTCAGGAAACCGGCGCGGTGAAGGAACTGGTGTCCGCAAGCGGGGAAGCGCTAAAAAGTAGCCAATTGCTTGCGGCGGCACTCATGTTGCTGGTCGGCCTACTGATTACGATGGGGATCGGGTCGTCGTTCGGTACCGTGCCGATTATTGCCGCCATTTATGTGCCCCTTTGTGCTGAGTTAGGCTTTTCATTGCTGGCAACCGCGTCGCTTATCGGAACGGCGGGGGCACTCGGTGATGCGGGCTCACCTACTTCAGACAGTACGCTGGGGCCGACCTCTGGCTTAAACGCCGACGGTCAGCACCATCATATCTGGGATACATGTGTCCCTACGTTTTTGCATTATAACATTCCGCTGTTTGTGTTCGGATTGATTGCAGCCATGGTATTATAGAAAACAACCATGGCGTTGCAGCCGCAACCCCGACATGAAAATCATGGGAAGGGTGGCTGACTTATGGGGTATCAAGGAAAAGAGAAGAAAGAATGAGGAGAGGATTTTAATGTAGAAAAAGGCGACCGCCTTTTTCTTCCCCGGATCTCATTTCCTCTTTCTCTCCTTCTTTTCTCATGATTTTCATAGAAAAAACGTCGGTTTTCCGCTGGGCGGAAGCCGGCGTTTTCTTTCTATATTTTCACTATTGTTATAAGGTTAATTGATTTGCATAGTCAAACTTGATTATAATAGAGATAACTAGCGGAAAAAAGGGGACGACAAACATGGATGAACGGGCGCTGCTGCTGCTGGGCTTATTGAAGAATCAAAGCCAGCACGGCTATCAGATTAATGAGTTTATTGAGCGGAACCTAGGGAACATTATGGATTTGAAAAAGGCGACTGCCTACGCGATTCTCAGTCGTCTTCATGAAGCGGGCTATGTCACGCTTCATATGGAGCAGGACGAGAACCGGCCGCCGCGCAAAGTGTATTCGATTACGAAAGAAGGAGAAGCGCAGTTCTATCACCTGCTGCAGGCGAACCTTTCGCAGCTTGAACAGGTGGCGCTGCCAGGAGATATCGGTTTGATGTTTCTCAATTATCTTTCACCCGATGAAGCGGTGCGCTGTCTTACGACTCGGCTTGAGAACCTGGAGGAGCAGTTGCAGGTGTACGAAAGAGCAACGGAGCATGCGAATAATCCAGGCGTGGATTTGGCGATTGACCGGCGCCTTCACCTGATGAGAAGCGACCGGGAATGGCTGCGGGAGACGATCGCTACACTCAAAGCCAGATTTGAAGAAAAAAGTAAAGATTGAAAATAAAGAAGCCCGGGAAAGAGCAGTGCTGGCTGCTTTCCGGGCTTTTTGGTTTAGTGTGGGGGCGGACGAGACATCCGCCCCACGATAAAGTACAAGACCGACAGAAACGGCGGAAAGTACGAAGGTAATCGTCAGCAAAATAATGAACATTAAACGAAACAATTGCCTTCTATTCATGCTGTTTATTCGTACGATGCTTCAAAAATGCTTAGTACTTCGTCGGCCGTAATGTTGTGTGTGCCGACGAGCGTATCCGTACCATTGCCGCCCACACGGATCGTTTCATCCGCCATTAAGCGCAAATCTTCACGTTTGATGCCGACGTTCTGTAGCGTGTCATAGACGCCGATTTCTTTATACCAGTCAACGAGCGCATTAATGCCGGCTTTCGCCGCAAGTATGTCGTTATCTTCGGTGACGCGGAAAACGTTGCGGGCCAGTCGGGCCAGCCGGTGCGGGCGGTCCTTAAGCACGATTTGTTCGAGATATGCAGGCGTGATAATCGCAAGGCCGCGGCCATGCGAGATGTCATAATGCGCCGACAGCGTATGCTCCATGGCATGCACCGGAAACGCGCCGCCCCGTCCGGCATTCGCAATGCCGATAAGCGCCAGCGTACTCGTCCACAGAAGGTGTGAACGTGCTTCGTAGTTTTCCGGCTCGTCGAGCGCTTTTTTCGTATAGATAAGCACATTGCGCATCAGTCCTTCCGTCAGCTCATCCTGGACGTTGGCATGTTCATCGCCTGTCATATAGCCTTCATACAGGTGGGTGAACATGTCTGCCGCCCCGTCTGCGGTATAATTGGCCGGGACGGTGTACGTCAGCTCCGGGTCGAGAATGGCCGCTTTTGGAAACAGGGCGGGTCCGGTGATGCCTGATTTTTCTTTTGTTTCCCAGTTTGTAATGACCGCACCGGAATTCGCTTCCGAGCCGGTTGCGGCCAGGGTCGGGATGGTGATAATCGGCAGCGCTTCTTTGATCGGCAGCAGCTCTTTCCATTTGCCTGCTTTGCTGCCGCGGATGTATTCGTGAATCGGGCGGCCGGACAGGGCAACGGTGGCGATAGCCTTTGCCGCGTCCATGGCCGATCCACCGCCAAGGGCGAGAATCAGTTCGCAGTTTTCTTCGCGGGCGATACGGCCCGCTTCGTCAATCGTGGTGGCACGTGGGTTTGGCTCAATACGGTCAAACAGTACATAGCTTACGCCTGCCTTATCGAGCGAGGCGGTTACTTTGTCGAGTGAGCCGGTTTTCTTCGTGGAAGAACGCCCGGTTACCAGCAGCACTTTTTTCGCGTAAGACGCAACGATATCACCGGTTTTGTTGACTTCTCCTTGGCCGAAGTGAATACGGGTGGGCATATTGAGTGTGAAATTTAGCAAGTTAACGTCCTCCTTTTTTGTGCGAATTTGTTAAGATAAGAATAATAGTACCTTTCTATGTTTGCCAACAATTTCATCGTCTCATACTTACTTTTTCATAGCAAGTTTTTTCCTCAATTCGGGCATTCTAATGATAAGAGGAGGGAAGTGCTGCATGAAATGGATTTATTGGGTCGCGTTGTTTAATACAAAGTTCCAGGCCAGTTGCCTTGTAAAACGGATAGAGGAAGACTGGTGGACGAAGGGCTACCAGAGTCCGCGTATCGTTGAGATTTTCCGTGTAAAAGACGGGCGCTATGGCGTTCGCTATATGTGGTGATACGTACGAAAAACAGGAACGAAGCATGAAGAATTCATGGACTTTTTCAAATAATAAAGCAATGCCGTGCAGACAACAGTATACTTAATGTTGAGAAGGAAAACCTTCTCAAGCAAGAAAAGGAACGAAGGGGGCGAGGCGTCGTGTTATTCCTCTTCAGCTTTGCGAGCCAGGATGAGATGCTGCGGATTTGCAGGGAGTACGGCAACACGGTCCCCCGCCTTTCTTCCGAGAAAGAGAAAGCGGCAGCGGATGCGTACGAGCGTCTGCTGGAACGTGATTTCAGCGTAAAATTGGAGCGGCTGGCGGAAGAATTAAGAAAGAACCGGTAACAGCATAATGGATCGATCTGCACCGTGCGCGAAGCAAAGTCGTGCACGGTTTTTCATAGAGAGCAACTTTTTCGATGATGACGACCATGCGGAAGATTATGATATAATCTAATAGAAAGCGGGGAGAGGAAATGGAGCAAATATTAGAGCAGATTTTACTGGAGCTTCGTGAGCTGAAAGATGGGCAAAAACGCTTAGAACAAAGAATGGAACGTTTAGATCAAAGGATGGACGGCCTGGAACAGAGAATGGGCGGTCTGGAACAGAGAATGGACGGTCTGGAACAGAGAATGGACGGTCTGGAACAGAGGATGGATGGTCTGGAACAGAGGATGGATGGTCTGGAACAGAGAATGGATGGTCTGGAACAGAGGATGGATGGTCTGGAACAGAGGATGGACGGCCTGGAACAGAGGATGGACGGTCTGGAACAGAGAATGGGTATCTTGGAAGAGGGACAGCAAGAAATCAAGGAAGGATTAGTGCGTGTCGAAGAAAGCCAGCCCAAAGACATTCTTGCTATGCTAGAGCGTATCGACCGAAGTTTGGAAAACAAGGGATTCGAGCTGTACGCGCTCAATAAGAGGGTGTTCAAAGTTGAAGCAGAAATCGAACGGTTAAGCAGACAATGATGAAAAAGAGCAGGGCACCCCTGCTCTTTTTCACATACGCTCATTCACGGGGTATCCTTCTCGTATGAGCCTTTGTTCAATCCTTTCAATGTGAGCCTGATCATTGGTCTCCAACTCCACTTCCACTTCCGCCTGTCCTGGGACGATGCGAGGGCTAATGCGATGATGATGAATCGAAATCACATTGGCTCGCTCTTCCGCCAGCATGGTCAGCAGACGATTCAAATTGCCTGGCTTATCCTGCACAGTGGTCGTGATTCGCACATAGCGTCCCGACTCAATCAGTCCGTGCTCAATAATACGCGATATAAACGTGATATCTACGTTGCCGCCGCTTAAAATGACGGCAATTTTTTTATTTGCGATCGGCATGCGGCGGTACAGCAGCGGCACGAGCGCCGAGGCGCCTGATCCTTCAACAAGCAATTTGCTTCTTTCAAGCAAATACAGCATCGTGTGCGAAATCTCAATATCTTCGGCAAGAAATATATCGTCTACGTACTTTTCCACTAGCCCATAGGTGAGAGAGCCGGGCTTCTTGACGGCGATGCCGTCCGCTATCGTTCCTGTGCTTGGAACCGTCACCAGCCGTTTTTCGTTAAGGGAAGCGCTCATGCTCGCACAGGCGGCCGCTTCCACACCGTAAACCTTGACATGAGGCGCAACCGCTTTCACACAAGCGGCGATCCCGGCAATCAGACCGCCGCCGCCGACCGGGCAGATAATCGCATCTACATCCGGAAGTTGCTCCAGCACTTCGAGTCCCAGTGTGCCCTGTCCCTCGATTACGCGCGGGTCATCAAAAGGATGAAGAAACGTGGCACCGGTTTCTTTTTGAACTTGCAACGCCCTCTCAAGCGCTTCGTCGAACGACTGTCCGTGTAAGATTACGCGCGCACCATATCGCTGCGTAGCCTGTATCTTGGTGAGCGGCGCGCCTTCCGGCATGACAATGATGCTCGGAATGCCGGCTTTTGTACTGCTAAACGCTACGCCCTGTGCGTGGTTGCCTGCCGAGGCGGCGACGACGCCCCGCGCTTTCTCTTCTTCGCTTAAGGACGCGATTTTATTGTACGCTCCACGCACCTTAAATGAGCCGGTTTTTTGCAGATTCTCAAGCTTTAGGTACAGTTGGTTTCCGGCCAACTCACTGAAGGTGGTAGAGTAGTCAAGCGGTGTATGGCGAATCACCGGTTTCAGCATTTCTCTGGCCCGGCGGATGCCTTCAATTGTAACCATATCGATACGTCCTTCCCCGTAAGAATAAGCTATAGCCTCATTGTACCTTCTTCTCTTTGTGAGGAGCAAACCGAATGCAGTATTTTTCATTTTGCAGGCCGTGTTTAAACAGCTATACGCTGCCAGGAACGGTGAAACCATGCTTATGTATATCCTGTGAAAATTTTATTTTCGTGCTTATTTTTGGCATAATGAAGAAGAGAAAAGGGAAATACACATCAGGAGACCATCATTCACGAAAGGGGATTTGGAACGGAATGAACAACAAGATGCTTGAACAAGTCGCAGTTAATACCATCCGCATTCTTTCGATTGAAGCGATTGAAAAGGCGAAATCCGGCCATCCGGGCTTGCCCATGGGGGCGGCACCGATGGCCTATACTCTCTGGACGAAGTTTATGAACCACAACCCGGCTAATCCGGCCTGGGTAAACCGGGATCGGTTCGTATTGTCCGCAGGGCACGGTTCGATGCTTTTGTACAGCCTGCTTCACCTCACCGGGTATGATGTGTCGCTTGATGATTTGCAGAATTTTCGCCAGTGGGGCAGCCGCACGCCGGGCCATCCAGAATACGGGCATACGCCGGGGGTAGAGGCGACTACGGGACCGCTCGGGCAGGGCATCGGCATGGCGGTCGGCATGGCCATGGCAGAGCGCCATCTAGCTGCCGTATATAACCGTGACGGCTATGATGTTATTAACCATTATACGTATGCGCTGTGCGGCGATGGCGATTTGATGGAAGGCGTCGCGGCAGAAGCCATCTCGCTCGCCGGGCATTTGAAGCTCGGACGCCTGATCGTGCTTTACGATTCCAATGATATTAGCCTGGATGGTGAATTGGCTCATGCATTCTCCGAGAATGTAGCGAAGCGTTTTGAATCGTACGGCTGGCATGTGTTACGCGTTGACGAGGGCAATGACGTAGAGGCCATTTCGCAGGCGATTGTCGAGGCGCAGAAAGAGACGGAGCGGCCGACGCTGATTGAAGTGCGGACCATCATCGGATTCGGCAGCCCGAACAAAGGCGGCAAATCAGCCGCGCACGGCGCGCCGCTTGGTGCAGATGAAGTGAAGCTGGTGCGCGAAGCGTACGGATGGGAACACGAACTGTTTGAATTCCCGGAAGAAATACGCGAGCATTTTATTGAGGTAAAGACGAAAGGCCAGCAGGCCGAAAAAGAGTGGCAGGAGAAGTTCGATGCGTATAAAAAAGCGTATCCTGAATTGGCCGAGCAGTTCGAGCGGGCGATGCGCGGGGAGTTGCCGGAGGGCTGGGATGCGCAATTGCCTGTCTTTACCCCCGAGGACGGAAAAATTGCTACGCGTGAAGCATCCGGTAAGGCGATTAACGCTCTTGCGAAAGCCGTTCCGTTTTTCCTGGGCGGCTCCGCCGATTTGGCATCGTCCAACAAAACGGCCATTAAGGACGAGAAACATTTTAAGCACGGGCAGTATGAAGGGCGCAACATCTGGTTCGGGGTACGCGAGCATGCGATGGCCGCAGCCATGAACGGAATGGCGCTACACGGTGGTGTCAAGGTGTATGGCGGCACGTTCCTTGTGTTTGCCGATTATCTCCGTCCAGCGATGCGTCTGTCGGCTCTGATGGATGTGCCGGTGATTTATGTGCTGACGCATGACAGCATCGCAGTCGGAGAAGACGGACCGACGCATGAGCCGATTGAGCATGTGCCGTCACTGCGGGTTATTCCGAATATGATCGTTCTGCGTCCGGCGGATGCGAACGAGACAGTGGCCGCTTATCGGTTTGCGGTGAGCCGCAGCAAAGGGCCGGTGTCCATGGTTCTTTCCCGCCAGGGGCTGCCGGTCCTCCCTGGCACAAAAGAAAAGGCAGCCGAATCTGTTGCCCGCGGTGCTTATGTGCTCTCTGACGCCAACGGTACGCCGGATATCATTCTGCTTGCGTCTGGTTCGGAAGTGAGCTTAGCGATGGAGGCGAAGCAAAAACTCGAAGAGAGCGGGCATGGTGTGCGTGTTGTCAGCATGCCGAGCTGGGAACTGTTCGAACAGCAGTCGCAGTCTTACAAAGACGAAGTGTTGCCGCCGAATGTGAAAGCGCGTGTCGCCATCGAGATGGCACATCCGCTCGGCTGGGAGCGCTATGTAGGAGACAAAGGCGCGATCCTTGGTATCTCGAAGTTTGGTGCGTCGGCTCCAGGCGAAAAAATCATGGAGGAATACGGATTTACACCGGAAAATGTCGTGGCGATAGCGGAACGTGTATTACATCAATCAATAGATTGATATTGTGGAAAGTATACGGGAGCGTATAATGAAACGCTCCTGTTTTTTGTATAATAAAGAATATAGATTTTCGGATAGAGGGAATATTGAGATGGCAATATATTTTTTGCTTTTTTCGTGGTAATATTTATTTTCGAGAACTTTTAAAGTCTAGAGCGAGGATCAGATATAGAAATATATAAATTTGGTAAACTTGGAGGTAGCAATGGAACTTTTAGAAGTATTTAAAGCTTTATCCAATGAAACGAGACTGCAGATCGTACAGTGGTTAAAAAATCCTGAAATCCACTTTTCTAAACCGCAAAACGGGGATATACACAAGGATGGTGTTTGCGTGAGCGACATCCATAAGAAAGTTGGCTTATCACAATCTA
>NZ_BJXX01000135.1 GCF_007991215.1 Aneurinibacillus danicus | reverse complement strand
TGTCCCCCACTTCCAACATTTTAAATATATTCAAATGTCTGACTGCAGCTTTGTTTATAAACATCAAGATATCGTAAGAATACGCGAGTATTTATAAGAAAAACTTTAATTCATAGAGGGAGTAATATATCGATACTACCTTTCATTATTTCTCTATCCAATTTTAATCACCCCCCCTATTTATATAGTATAACGACATAGGTCGTTTTGCAATATATTATTTTACTTCTCGATGGTGTTGCAGTAACTACTTCGACAATGTTGAATTCGAACGTCTGTTTAGTTTGAAAATCCTCTCTCTTCAGATAAACCAAGGGTTTTTTCCAATGTCCATTCTAAGGGGTGAACTTCACAGTAAAGAACCCCGATACGGTCGTTTTAAGCAAACAACCGCATCGGGGTTCTTATATGAGAGTCAAGTTATATACGTTTTAGCGTGTTATTCGATTATCTTCTGCCTCGCATCATCTTTCTATTACTTACCTGGCTTTTTCACATCGATATACAAATGCCGGCAGCACATTCATCGGCACAAAATCCAGGCTCACCCTCTCAAACCGTTCTGAGAGCTGCTTTCTCATCTGCAGCGAGAACTGAAATGCCACGAACATTCCGCCTGGCTTTAACGCTTTTTCCACTTCGTTCATAATCTCATCACGCAACTCCTGTGAGAAATTTGTAAAAGGAAGACCGGACAGTATGTAGTCGAACTGGTTAATTCCGTACTGCTTCATTGCGGAAGTAATCTGGCAAGCATCATGATGATAGTGCAGTTCAGGATACAGGCGTTCAAGCCGCTGGCGCATGCCGCGATCCTGTTCGAATATAACCACTTTGCATTCCGGTGAACGCAAGCGGTCGATATATTTTGTAAATACTCCCGTTCCGGCCCCGAGCTCGGCCACATGTTTGGCAGAATTCCAGTCGACCGGCTTTACCATCGCTTTGGCGAGAAAGCGGGAGCTGGGCGTTATGCTCCCGATGTCTCTCGGCGAGCGGAGGAATTTCGTTAGAAACATTAGCTTTTCCATAGACACTACTCCTTCTGAACAATCTTGTCTCACAGGATTTTTCTTTATATATAGTATCAAAATTTAAAAAGAAGTGGAAATGTAAAATAAAAAGTTCTCCTATGTATGTACCCGGATTTTAAACTAGTCAAATTGGATCGGATGAAAAAGCCGGGTTCCACTCAGGTTTGCACTTGACCCTCTACCTGGACTTCGCTACACTCGTAACGAAAAGCGTTAAATTAAAGGGGTTATTTTATGATTATACAGGTAACGGGCGTGGAGGAGAGGTTCCGCCAGCCCTTAGAACATATTATTCATCTTTTTTTTGAAAAGGTTCAGGTTAATTTCGAATCGGGCGCGGAGGTTGATGCAGATGCTGTAATTGAACTGCGCCTGGATGGAGAGCAGGAACTGCATGCTTACGCCCGTCTGGTGGAGAAAGCGAGCGGGAAAACGTATGAATCGTCCTATTCCCGCGAAGTTCTTTATAAGCCAGAAGATAAGGAATGGCGCAAGCAGGCCAAACAGGTCATCAGCCATCCGCTGCTGGATGTGCTTGAACAATATACGGACATCGAGCAGCCCTGGGGCATCCTGACGGGCATCCGCCCTACAAAGCTTTTGCACCGTAGAATTCAGCAGAACATACCGAAGGAGCAGGCGCACCGGGAATTGAAGGAAGATTTTCTGATTCGTGACGAAAAGATTAGACTTATGCAGCAAATTGTTGATCGTCAGTTGACGATGGTACCTGACTTGCATCATTTGCGCCATGAGGTCAGCATCTACATTGGCATTCCATTCTGTCCGACTAAATGTGCTTATTGTACGTTTCCGGCCTATGCTATTAACGGTAAACAGGGATCTGTCGACTCGTTTCTCGGCGGACTTCATTACGAAATGCGGGAGATTGGTCGCTGGCTCAGGGAAAACGATATGGGCATTACAACCATCTATTTTGGCGGCGGTACGCCTACGAGTATTACGGCAGAAGAAATGGATATGCTGTATGAAGAGATGTACAGCTCGTTTCCTCATATGGATAAGGTACGGGAGATTACCGTGGAAGCAGGGCGACCGGATACGATTACGCCCGAGAAGCTGGCTGTGCTTAACAAATGGAACATCGACCGGATTAGTATCAATCCCCAATCTTATATCGAGGAAACGCTGAAAGCGATCGGCCGCCATCATACGGTTCAGGAAACGATTGATAAGTTTCACCTGGCACGCCAATCCGGTATGAATAATATTAATATGGATTTGATTATTGGTCTGCCGGGTGAAGGTATGGCGGAGTTTGAATATACGCTTGCGGAGACGGAGAAGCTCATGCCGGAGTCTGTTACCGTGCATACGCTGTCTTTTAAGCGCGCTTCAGAGATGACGCGCAACAAGGAGAAATATCGGGTGGCAAGCCGCGAAGAAATCCAGGAGATGATGAAAAGGGCGGAGAGCTGGACAAAGGACAACGGTTATGTGCCGTATTACCTCTACCGTCAGAAAAACATCCTCGGCAATCTCGAGAATGTAGGCTATGCAAAACCGGGTCGGGAGAGTCTGTATAACATTATGATTATGGAAGAGGTACAGTCCATTATTGGGCTTGGCTGCGGTGCTGCAAGTAAATGGGTGCACCCTGTCACCGGCAGCATCTCCCGTTTCGCCAATCCGAAAGAGCCAAAGGCGTACAACGACAACTACAAGCACTATACCAACGCAAAGATTGAAGCACTTAATAAGCTGTTTTCTGTGAAAATCGTGA
>NZ_BJXX01000134.1 GCF_007991215.1 Aneurinibacillus danicus | reverse complement strand
GTCCGCGAGTTTTTCTCACTTAAGTGCTTATACTTTTATGAGACTTGACATTTTATGTCGAAACAAGTAATATAAAAAACAATTGTGACAAATGTAAATGGATCTGATGAAGGGCACAAAGTAGTCAGGATGTACTGCCGTACAGAGAGGAATGCCGCTGGCTGGAAGCATTCCCGACAGCGCTTGATGAAAGACAACCCGGAAGACCGGTGGAAACACACGGCGTACTCCCGCGTTATGGGGTAATGGAGTGGGATATCATTATATCCAAGTAGGGTGGTACCACGGGAATTGTGAACCAATCTCTCGTCCCTGACGGTTATGTCAGTGACGGGAGATTTTTTAATTTACAATGTGTTATCGTTAGGAGGGCCAACCATGATCCAGGTTCCACGAGGAACAGCCGATATTCTGCCCGGTGAAATAGAGCTGTGGCAGTATATCGAGGACAAAGCGCGCGACATCTGCCGCCGCTACAATTACTTAGAAATCCGCACACCGATTTTCGAACATACTGAGCTGTTCCACCGCGGCGTCGGCGAAACGACGGACATCGTGGAAAAGGAAATGTATACGTTCGAAGACCGGGGCGGACGCAGTCTGACCCTGCGCCCGGAAGGTACGGCTTCCACGGTGCGTTCCTATGTTGAAAATAAAATGTTTGGCTTACCGCAGCAGCCGACCAAGCTGTATTACATAGGCCCGATGTTCCGCTACGAGCGACCGCAGGCCGGCCGGATGCGTCAGTTTACCCAGTTCGGTGTGGAAGCTATCGGCAGCAACAGTCCCGCAATTGATGCGGAAACAATCGCGCTTGCCATGCGCTTCTATGAAGAGCTGGGACTCAAGAATCTGCATGTCGAGCTAAACAGCTTAGGCGATGCGGAAAGCCGCAAAGCGCATCGCGAGGCGTTAATCAATCACTTCAAACCGCACATCCACGAATTCTGTTCGGATTGCCAGTCCCGCTTAGAGCGCAATCCACTTCGCATTCTCGATTGTAAGAGAGATGCGGATAAAGAATTGATGAAGAATGCTCCGGTTATTCTCAACTATTTGAACGATGAATCAAGCGCGTATTTCGACAAAGTGAAGAAACACCTTGACGATTTAGGTATCGCCTATGTAGTGAACGCGAATCTGGTGCGGGGCCTGGACTATTATACGCACACCGCATTTGAGATTATGGAGCGCGGCATTGGCGCCGTAAGCACCATCTGCGGTGGAGGGCGCTATAATGGCCTGGTGAAAGAAATGGGCGGCAGCGACGTGCCGGGCATCGGATTTGCGATGAGCATCGAACGCGTTCTGCTGGCTCTGAAAACCCAGGGCATAGAGCTGCCTATCGAACGGGCATTGGATTGCTTTATCATTGGAATGGGCGAAGAAGCCGAAGAGAAAGCGTTTCTTTTGCTTGACGTGCTTCGTCGTGAAGGATTGTCTGCGGACAAGGACTTTCTCGACCGGAAAATGAAAGCACAGTTGAAAGCTGCAGATCGCCTGCGGGCGAAGACCGTGGTTATCATCGGAGAGGATGAGCTGGCACGCGGAGTAGCCGTGCTGAAAAACATGGAAACCGGCGACCAGCAAGAAGTGGCGTTTGAACAAGTGGCTTCGGCCGTTCAATCTGTAATCGAAAAAGATAAGTAAGGAAGGCAGGAAGAGAGATGGAATTCCAACAACGCAGTGTATTTTGCGGCACGCTCCGCAAACTTGATGTTGGCAGCGAGGTTACGTTAAACGGTTGGGTGCAGAAGCGCCGCGACCTGGGGGGCGTTATTTTCGTCGATTTGCGCGACCGGACCGGTCTGGTGCAAGTCGTATTCAACCCGGAGATTAATGCCGAGGCGCACGCCATTGGCGATAAAGTGCGTACAGAGTACGTGATTAGCGTAAAAGGAAAAGTCGTCGAACGCGATGCGGAAACGATTAACCCAAATATTCCGACCGGAGAAATTGAAGTGCAGGTCAGCGAAATCGAAATCATCAACCAGGCGAAAACGCCGCCGTTCTTCATTGAAGACGATATCGATGTGGATGAGCAGGTACGTTTGAAATATCGTTATTTAGACCTGCGCCGTCCGGAGATGTACCGGACGATGGAACTGCGCCATAAGGTGACGAAACTGTTCCGCGATTATTTGGACAGCCGCGGTTTTCTTGAAATCGAAACACCGATGTTGACGAAGAGCACACCGGAAGGGGCGCGCGACTATCTTGTGCCGAGCCGTGTAAATCCGGGTGAATTCTTCGCGCTGCCGCAGTCGCCGCAAATCTTCAAGCAGTTGCTGATGGTGGCCGGCTATGAGCGCTATTTCCAGATTGTCCGCTGCTTCCGCGACGAAGATCTGCGCGCTGACCGCCAACCGGAATTTACCCAGGTCGATATCGAGACCTCTTTCTTAAACATGGAAGATTTGCTCGCCATGATGGAAGAGATGATGGCGAAAGTATGCAAAGAAGTGCTGAACGTTACTGTCGAAACACCGTTCCGGCGCCTGACATACGCAGAAGCGATGGAACGTTACGGATCGGATAAACCGGACCTCCGCTTCGGCATGGAATTGGTGAATATCGGCGATATCGCCGAGAATTGCGGCTTCCAGGTATTCAGCAGCGTCATGAAAAAAGGCGGCCAGGTAAAAGGTATTAACGTAAAGGGATGCGCATACTACTCGCGCAAAGACGTAGACGAGCTGATGAAATTTGCAGGCCGCTACGGTGCCAAAGGTCTTGCCTGGATGGCGTTTAAAGATGACGAAATCAAAGGACCGATTGCGAAGTTCTTCACGGAAGAAGAAATTTCAACAATTAAAGACCGTATGCAGGTTGAAAACAATGACCTGCTGCTTTTCGTAGCGGATAAGCCGAAGGTTGTAGCCGACTCGCTGGGCGCGCTGCGCTTGAAGTTCGGTAAAGAGCTTGGCCTGATCGATGAGAGCAAATTTGCATTCGCATGGGTCGTGGACTTCCCGCTGCTCGAGTGGGATGAAGATGCGAAGCGTTATGTGGCGTTGCACCATCCGTTTACTCGTCCGCGCCCGGAAGATGTACATCTGTTCGATACAAATCCGGGCCAGATTCGTGCGCAAGCATACGATATGGTATTGAACGGCTTTGAAATCGGCGGTGGCAGCATGCGTATTTACAAGCGCGATGTTCAGGAGAAAATGTTTAAAGCGCTTGGCTTCAGTCAGGAAGAAGCACAGGAGAAGTTTGGCTTCCTGCTTGATGCATTTGAATACGGTACGCCTCCGCACGGCGGCATCGCATTTGGTCTTGACCGCATCGTGATGATCCTGGCCGGTCGCAGCAGCCTTCGCGATACGATTGCGTTCCCGAAAACAGCAAGCGCACGTGACATTATGACGGACGCACCGAGTCCGGTTGATAATAAGCAGCTAGAAGAGCTATCCGTACGCGTCGTTATGCCAAAGAAAACGGACGATAAGTAAGTTTCTTGGTAATTATTAGTAAAAAATGGGCCTGATATCCCCCTTGAAATCGTTTTCAGATTTGTGTAATATAAAAACACAGTAAGTTTAAGAACCCTGCGATGTGCGTGAGCGACCGTTTGTTTTGTACCAACACCAACAAAATGGGGCTCCGAAGTTTCGCTGCAGCGCAGAAGCCGCCTTGCTGAAGCGGACCTGCAAAGCAGCGGACAGGTTCCCCACCTGCAAGAGCAGGTTCAAAACACTGGCATCACGGCATTCACGGGGTTCTTAACACCATCATGCAAACAATGCCAGGGCCCGCAGAATTACACCTCTGCGGGCTTTTTATGATTTTCACAGAAAAACCACCATGGCGTCTCCGCCGCAACCCCGACATGAAAATGAAGGGAAGGG